>JBLMWR010001063.1:0-3426 GCA_050257335.1 Deltaproteobacteria bacterium
ACGTGCCCACGGGACGCGGCCCGTGGGCTTGGGGAACTCACGCTTGTCGATCTTCGCTTCTCCCTCCTCCATTCGCTGTCTTCGATCCACTACCTCATTTCCTCGCGAAAAATGCCCTCTGTCAGCTTCCCCTCCACACCCCGTCTTGTTCGAAATCCGCCGATGCCATAGAATCTGTTGAAGGTGGGCGTTGGGTTTTTCAGAAACATCGGGAGATTCGTCATGGCGTGGCGTCGATGGGTTCTCGTGCTGTCGGTGGTTGCTTTGATTCTCGTCCCTGCCACCATTCGTGCCACCGACGATGATGATGAGGATGACGACGATGACAAGGCGCCCGCGACGCAGACCGAACCGGCGGAGGATGCCGCCGGACCCGCCACGAAGGAAGAGCAGTACTTCGAGCTGATGCGGGTTTTCGCCGACACCTTCGAACAGATCGAACGCAACTACGTCAAAGATGTCGATCGCCGCAAGCTGGTCGAAGCCGCCCTCCGTGGAATGATGGAAGAGCTCGACCCGTATTCGAACTACATCAGCCCCGACGACCTGGCGCGGTTCAATGTGCAGGTCGAGCAGGAATTCAGCGGGATCGGCATTCAGGTGACGATCGACCCGCACAGCCGGCGGCTCACCGTCACCTCGCCCCTCCCGGGGACTCCCGCGTACAAGGCCGGGGTGCTCGCGGGGGACACGATCATGGATATCAACGGCAAGTCGACCGAGAAAATGACGGTCGATGACGCCGTCAAGGTGCTGAAGGGAAAAGAAGGTGAGGAAGTAACGATTGGCGTCATTCACGCCGGCAAGACCGAGATCGAGCACCTGAAGATGCCGCGGGCCAAGATCCACGTGGCCACGGTTCAGGGAGACAGTTACAAGGCCGACGGCACATGGAACTTCATGATCGATCCAGAAAAGAAGATCGGCTACGTGCGCCTCACCGCCTTCAGCCGCAACACCGCCAGCGAGCTGAAGAAGGCCCTTACCGGCCTGACGGTCGACGGCATGAAGGGCCTGATTCTTGACCTGCGGTTCAACCCGGGCGGATTGCTCACCAGTGCCGTCGAGATCGCCGACCTGTTCCTCGAAGAAGGGAAGATCGTCAGCACGAAGGGGCGGAACACTGAAGAGCGGGTGCAGTATGCCAAAAAGCCGGGGACCTTTTCCGGATTCCCGATGGCGGTTCTCGTCAACCGTTTCAGCGCGTCGGCGAGCGAAATCGTCAGCGCCGCGCTGCAGGACCACAAGCGGGCCGTCGTCGTCGGCGAAAGGACGTGGGGCAAAGGAAGCGTGCAGAACGTGATCGAGCTGGAAAACGGCAAGAGCGCGCTCAAGCTGACGACCGCCAGTTATCACCGTCCCAGCGGCAAGAACATTCACCGCTTTCCCGATTCGAAGGAGAGCGACGAGTGGGGGGTGATGCCCGACGAGAATTATGCCGTGCGGTTCAGCGATCCTGAAATGCGGAGCTATGCCGACTACCGTAAACAGCGCGACGTGCTCAGCAAAGAGGGCCCGCCGAGGTCTGAGTTCGTTGATACGCAACTGGCCAGGGCCGAGGAATACGTGATCGAAAAGATCACTGGGGAAAAGAAGCCCGACAGCACAGCCAAAGCCGATGCGGCCAAGCCCCCTGAAAAGGCTCCCGAGAAGACGCCCGACAAATCAACGCCGAAAAAGCCCGAGACGAAGGACGACGGCGCCAAGCCCGAGGCGAAGGATCCGAAGGGTTCGAAGAGCCAGGCCGGCGTTCCCGAGGCGCTCCGCCGGCTCCGCGAGCTTCCGCGGCAAATCGTCGCCTGCCCGAACCTGGCGGCGTAGGATGCTGCCGAGTGCGGCGGCTGCATTCAAACAAGAGAACCGGCGATGGCCGCCTCCTCCTCTGTACGCGTCCTGCTGGCGATCGAATCGTCGTGCGACGAGACGGCGGCGGCGGTCATCGACGAAAACCTGGTTGTCCGCTCGAGCGTCGTCGCGTCGCAGACCGATCTCCATCAGCGATTCGGCGGGGTCGTCCCCGAAATCGCCTCCCGCGCACACGTCCGGCGGATTCTGCCGGTCATTGACGACGCGCTTGAGAAAGCCGGCACGAAGCTCGAAGACCTCACCGCGATCGCCGTCGTCACCCATCCGGGACTGGTCGGGTCGCTGCTGGTGGGGCTGACGGCCGCCAAGACCCTGGCGCTGGTGCTCGAAAAGCCTCTCGTCGCCGTCAACCACATCGAGGCCCATCTCTACGCCTGCCGGATGCACGCCGGCGCCGACGTCTTCCCCGCCGTGGGCCTGGTGGTCTCCGGGGGGCACACGAATCTGTACGATTGCCCCGGCCCCACCGGATTCGAGCTGCTCGGGTCGACCATTGACGACGCCGCGGGCGAGGCCTTCGACAAGGTCGCCGCGATTCTGGGGCTGGCGTATCCCGGCGGCCCGGCGATTGAGAAGGCGGGCCGGAGCGGCTCGCCTGCCGCCTTTCGCTTTCCCAGGGCGTTTCTCAAAGACGCCGATCGCCTCGAATTCAGCTTCAGCGGGCTGAAGACGGCCGTACTCTACGAAGTCGCCGGTACCCCACCGCGCGATTACGACCCGAAATCGCTCGCGCCACGGTACGTCGCCGACCTGGCTGCCAGTTTCCAGGAAGCGGTGGTCGACGTGCTCGTCGCCAAATGCCGGCAGGCCCTGGCCAAATGCGGGCGCAACCGGTTGTGCGTCGGCGGAGGCGTCGCGGCCAATACGCGCCTTCGCGAGCGGCTCGAAGAGGCGGCCCGGGCCGACGGCTTCACTGTCGTCATCCCCCCCGTGGCGCTGTGCACCGACAATGCCGCCATGTCGGCGATCGCCTGGGAACTGCTGGCCCAGGGCCGCACCGCCGACCTCGATCTCGACGTCTCCGCCGGCCTGGTGCGCTTCCGTGGGACAGGTTCCTGACCTGCCCGTCACCTGCGGCCGGTGGATTCTCCCATGAACCCGCCGGGACGGACAAAGGTTCCCAGGTTGTATTCAGGAATGCAGGAAGGGAGGAAAGCAGGAAATGGAAAAGGTTTGATCTGCTGAAGGTTCATCCTCTTTCCTGGATTCCTTTCTTCCTGCGTTCCTGAATGTTCCTGGGAGAGGTGCAAGTGGCCCTGAGGCGTCAGCGGTGCTGTCGATCGTCCACCGATCCGAATTCTTTGCGCCTTGGCGCCTTTGCGTGAGTCTCGTCCGTGAATGCGTGAAGGACGGAACGGATCACGCCAAGGCGCAAAGGCGCAAAGAAAAATGGAAGGGCGGCGTGTGCCCTGACACAGTGGTTTCCGGCCACGGAAGGAACACGGATGAAACACGGACGGAGATGGTCGCGTGAAATCCGTGTTTGTTCCATTTCACGCGGCGGGTCGGGGAAAGCGGCTTTCCTGTCGATCCAACCCTCGGCGATAAGGCGCTCCAGAT
>JBLMWR010001064.1:0-3892 GCA_050257335.1 Deltaproteobacteria bacterium
GGAGCTGGTGATTTCGCTGAAGCCCGACAAGACGACGCTGAAACCCGGCGATACGGTGAACGTCGAGGTGCAGGTCACCGACTCCAACGGCAAACCGGTGAGTGCCGAGGTGTCGCTGGCCCTGATCCAGAAGAACCTGTTGCAGATGTTTCCGGAACAGGGAGGGGCGATCGACGCCTTCTTCAACGGGGGACTGCGGCAGGTTTCGATCCGGGCCACGACAAGCTGCGTCTTCCGCTACGCGCCCCCTACCCGGCCCATCAATCTCTTCCTCTTGGCCGAGGAGGACCGGAAGAAGGTCCTCGAAATGGAGAACAGCAGCCGTTCGCAAGGGGCGCTGTTCGGGTACAACGAGCAAGAATTCCGCAAAAAGGTTGCCAGCTACAACGAGTTGCTCAAGCAGATGCGCTTCGACGAGGCAATCGTCATCGCCACGGAAGCCCGCCAACTGGCGCCGCAGAACCCGATGTCCGAATTGATGGTCCTCAAGGGCAGGTACGCGAAGCAGGAGGACTTTAACAGGAACATGCGGGGACGGAAGGCCGAAATGTTCACGCAGCAGCTCAACGACGTCGAGGAGGCGGTGACGGGATATGTGGCTGATATTGAGTACCCCGAATTGGAGAAGTGGCGGGAACTCGCGGCCAATCGCGCGGAAGCGGAGGCTCTGCGAGAATCAGGTGATGAGTACGATGAGGTGCTTGGGAATGACATCGACGGTGATGGGGCGGTCGCCGCGAACGGGGCCGCCAATAATCTCTTTATTGCCGGAGGACAGGTGCTCGCCCGCGAGGCCGTGCCTACCAAAAAAGGAAACGGCAAGGCAGGACAAAAAATGGGAGGTCTTGGGGGCTTCTCCCGGATCGAGAAGGATGCCAACAAAATCCGCGCGCGGCGACAGGCCGGCAGCGGCGCCGCCGGCGGAATGGCGCCCTATGACACGACGCTCAGTCTCGGAATTCGCCAAACCCAGGGCGGTGATCTCGGCGAGCTGTGGGTCGATTTCGCCCCCTATTCAGGACTGACCAGCGCGTCCGTTGTTGACGCGCGTTCGACCAACTCGATCAACGGAAACTGGGCGATGTTCTGGGGCCTTTCGTCTCCAGGATCGAGTGACGAGGGTCGCCGTCAACGGGGCCTTGAAATTCTCTCGCGTTCCACGGACGGCTCCGTCCTGGCTCTCAACGCCCGCGGCGAATATCAGGTCGTGAACGGTTTGCCGGTCGCAATCTTGCAGAACATCGCCAAAGACGGTCTCGAAATCCTCCCCGGAGCGGGTGCCGCCGAGACGGCTTACTGGAACCCGCGGATCGTCACCGACAAAGAGGGCAAGGCGACGCTGGCGATCCGGCTCCCCGACCGGTCCACCGCCTGGAAGCTCCTTTCGAAGGGGATCAACGGCGAAGCTCTGGCCGGCGAATCCGAAACCGAGCTGGTCTCGAAGAAAGACCTGTTCGGCGAAATGAAGACGCCCCTGGCTTTCACCGTCGGCGACAAAGCCGAGATCCTCGTCGAGGTGCACAACTCGACCCTCAAGGAAGGGAATATCGAGGTCAAGTTCAAGAGCACGATCGGCGACAAGACGACTGAGCTGAAGAAGACGGTCGCCGTCAAGAAAATCGGCATTGAGGAATTGAGCTTCCCGGTGGACGTCACCGCCGGCGAGTCGGCCGAATTCGAACTGACCGTGACGGGCGGCGAGCTGAAGGACGTTTCGACGCGCAGCGCGGTCCTCGTGCCGTACGGCGTGCCGGTGTTCGCCGCTGCCAGCGGGACGGCGGCGCAGAATACTTCGGTGATTATTCAGCACGCGGCGGGGCTGGCGGCCGAAAATCCGAAGTTGGAACTGATCATCGGCCCGAGCGTCAATCGCACGCTCCTCGATGCCGTGCTGGGGAGCGGCGTGAGCCTCTATGACCGAATTGTGTCGAGCCCGGTCCATATCTCGAGCGACATCGAACGGGCGATTTCCGACGCGCTCGGTGGTGTGAGTTTGCTGAAAATGATCGGCGCCAGCCGCACGACCGACACCCCCGAGGCGCAGGCCCTGTCGGGGAAGGTCGCCTCGGCGATTTCGATTCTGGTGTCGAGCCAGCGGGACGACGGCGGATGGAGCTGGGGCGGTCGGCCGGCGAGCGAGCGCTCCGACCGGTACATTTCCAGCCGGGCGGTGTGGGCCCTGGCGGCGGCCCGAAACGCCGGCTTTGCCGTCCCTCAGCCGATTTTCGAGAAAGGGGTGCAGCACCTCAATTCGGTTTTCGCGGCGGCGAGCGAGTCGGACAATGAAGGGAAGGCGATCATCCTGCATGGTCTGGCCGAGGCGGGGGTCGCGGATTTCGCCCACGCCAACCGGCTGCACCGCAACCGCAATGCCCTGAGCGCTTCGGGCCTCGTGCACCTGGCGCTGACCTTTGCCAAGCTCGACCGCAAGGACTTCGCGAAAGACCTGCTGGCCCTGGCGAAGCCGAAGATTTCGACGAAGCCGCGATCTCGTGACAAAGTCGAGGCCGACGAGGCACTCAAAGGCTGTATTCCGTGGATGCAGTCGGGCGTCGAGCTGCGGGCTCTGTACCTGCTCGCGCTCAACGCCGTCGAGCCGGCCGGGGCGATCAACGGCGAGCTGGCCGACTGGCTGATGTCGGCCCGCACCGGCACGCGGTGGGGCCCCGAGAAGGCGAACGGCGCCGCGATCGCCGCTCTGGCCGACTGGTACGGCCGCGCCAAGCTCACCAGCGAGAAATACACGCTCACGATCTACGCCAACGACCGGCAGGTCGAGAAGCTGACGATCGACCCGTCGGTCGAGCCCAGCCGCGTCGTGCAGGTCCCCGCGAAGATGCTGGCGGCCGACAAGCCGCAACGGATCAACATCGACATCGAAGGCCGCGGGACCTTCAGCTACAGCGCGGTCCTGGCGGGGTTCGTTCCCGCCGACAAGCTGAAGGGGACGACCAGCGACTGGCATTTCCACCGGCATTACGAGCCGGCCCAGCGGATGCTCGATGGCGAGCTGATTCCCCGCGGGTTCGGGGTGCTCACCGGCGGTTACACCGCGTTCACGAATCCACTCACGCAATTGCCGCTCGGCGAGCGCGGGGAAGTGACGATTAACGTCTGGCGCGACAAAGTGACGGGCGCGAAGGACGAGCAGCTCGATTATCTGGTGTACACCGAGCCGATCCCCGCGGGAACGTCGGTCCTCACCGAATCGATCAAAGGCGCCTTCGAGCGGTATGAAATCACGCCGGGCGCAATCACGTTCTATCTTGGCGACCGGCCGCACCCGGGGTCGATCCACTTCTCGCTCGTCGGATACCTTCCCGGAAAATACAGGAACGTGCCGTCGGTGCTGCGGAGCTTCTACCAGCCCGAGCGCATCGCGGTCGCCAAAGACCTGCCGCTGGAAGTGCTGGCCCGCGGCGAGAAATCGAAGGACGAATACCGCCTGTCGCCGCAGGAGTTGTACGAATTCGGCAAGCGGCTGGCCGGGAAGCGCGACTACAAGGCTGCCGCCGAGCACCTGCGGAAGCTGTTTAAGGACTACCGCCTGCAGGACAACATCTATCGCGAAGTGGTGCAGATGCTGTTCGACGCGGCGCTGGCCTCGAACGACCACGGCGAGATCGTGCAGTATTTCGAGATCATCAAGGAGAAGTACCCCGACGTCGAGGTCTCGTTCGAGAACATCCTGAAGGTGGCGCAAGCCTACGTCGAGCTGGGGGAATACGAACGCGGTTACCTGGTTTACCGGGCGACTGCCGAGGGGAACTTCATGCGCGAAAGTCAGATCGCCGGCTTCCTCGACGAGCGGGGGGAGTTCCTGCGGTCGGTGCAGGTGATGGAACGCCTCTTGCGCGAGTATCCCGCCGAGTCGTACATCGCCACGGCGACT
>JBLMWR010001065.1:0-3769 GCA_050257335.1 Deltaproteobacteria bacterium
CGGGCTGGCTCGGGTTGGCCATGTAGCCCACCACGATGTCGCCACTGGCCAGGCCGGGGGCCGAGTTGCAGACGTGGTTGTAGTTCGCGTATTGATTGGCGACGATGGGCACATTCGGAACCTGTGTTGAAAGGTCGACCGGCGTTCCGGGCGTCCCCTGGTAAATGAGCTGGTAGCAGCCCGCCAGGGCCGAGGCGTCGGCCGAGCGCTGCAGTTCGGTCTGGGCGGTCGCCAGGTAACCCAGGTCGATCGCGAAGGCCACCATGCCCAGGAGGGCGACCATCAAGAGGCACGCCAGTACGGCGACTGCCCCCCGGCGGCGAGGATCGAGATTTGTGATGCGGCGAATCATGGTTGTTTCCTTCTCTCTGAAGCTGAATCGAGGTGTGGATCGGTGATGGTGCAATCGTTATTTCGGGTGTACGGCCTGCGGCGTCGTGATCTGAGAGATCAGCTTGCCGTTGGCGTCGTAATAACGGACGGCCATCAGCATCTGCGAGACGACGAGGTTTCCGCCGAAGCTGGGGCCGGAATTATCGAGCGAGACGTTCGGAGAATATCCGTTGAGGTTGGCCAGCGAGGTGTTGATGCTGAGGACCAGATGGCCGGAGAACCCCAGGACGGGATTGCCGCCGAAGGTGCCCCACGTCGTCGAGTTTCCGTTGATCACCTGGAAACGAACCGTTTGCAGGTTGGGATCCAGGGTCATGGTCTGCGTCCAGGTCACCGTCTCGTTGGGGGTGGCCATGACGCCGGTTTTGAGCGAGTTCGAGTACGCAATCGGATCGACCGGGTCCCAGGTGTGGATTTGCAGACCACCGGGCGACCAGGAGGGCTGGCTGTAGTAGTTGATATCGAACGCGCAGTACGCCGTGTTCATGTCGAGCGGCGAAATCGTGCAGGTCACCTGGGGGCCGTCGACGTTCGTGTCGGGAGTGCCGACCACCAGCGACCAGTCTTCCTCAATGCGAAACACGTCGGGCCCGGAGGTTTGTGCGCTCAATCCGTTGGCAGTCACCGCGGCGGCGATGACGGCCAGGGCGGCGATGCCCCCCAACATTCCAATACGATGCCGATTTGTCTTGATGCTTGTGCTCATGGTGACCTCGCGATTCGACTTGACCTGTGGGACCGATGGACGTGATTGACGGCGACGGGCCGTGTTTTCCACAACGCAGATGTGACGGCGGATGGAATTCGATGACCGGTTCCGGTTGTGCCGATTTCCACCTGTTGAAACCCTAGGTCGCAAAACCCGAGGTGCCAAACAAAAATGAAAGAAAACGGTCTGCGTTCACGACCGACACCGTCGTTGATGCAAAAGCGGAACATGCACCGAACGAGGGGCGCGGTTTTTGCCGGCGGTGAGGGTGCCCGACAGCCTGTAACGGGTGGCACACCCTGAGCCGATCAGGATGGGCGTAGCGGAGCAATCGCAAAAACCGCGCCGTGCATTGTCGGGCGGCCAATACCAGCATCGCGGCTCGTTCGCCCGAAAGACGCTCAAAGCCACATGGCCGTCAGGCTGGAAAGCCGGAGCTAGACGCCGGGGCGCGTATCGCGGCCCAGCAGTTGCGGCGAGGAGGGAAGGTCGCTGTGCCCCATCAGGTACTTGTCGACCCCGACCGCCGCTTCCCGCCCCTCCCAGATCGCCCAGACGATCAGCGACTGCCCGCGACGGGCGTCACCGGCGGCGAAAATCCCCGGGACGGTCGTCATGTAAGAATCGTCCGCCTTGATATTCCCGCGCGGATCCACTTCGACTCCCAGTTGCTCGACCATCCCCTTCTTTTCAGGGCCGAGAAAGCCCATCGCCAGAAGCACCAGATCGGCGTCGAGCGTGAAGTCGCTCCCCGGGATTTCCTTCATCGCCGTGCGCCCCCCCTCGGTGACCCACTCCAGCCGGACGGCATGGAGTTTTTCAACCTGGCCGTTCGTGCCGGTGAACTTCTTGGTCGCCACGCTCCAGTCGCGGTCCCCTCCTTCTTCATGGGCGCTGGATGTTCGCAGAATCGTCGGCCAATAGGGCCAGGGCATGGTGTTGTCGCGCCCCTTGGGGGGCTTGGGAAGCAATTCGAGCTGGACGACCGACTTGCACCCCTGCCGATGAACGGTTCCCAGACAGTCGGCCCCCGTGTCGCCGCCGCCGATGATGACCACGTGCTTTCCAGCGGCGGAAATGAACGTGTCGTCGGAAACGAGATCTCCCTCGCAGCGCTGATTCTGCAGCGGCAGGAATTCCATCGCAAAGTAGACCCCCTTGAGCTCTCGCCCCGGCACGGGGAGATCGCGCGGGACGGTCGATCCGGCCGCCAGGACGATCGCGTCGTATTGCTTTTTCAGAACGTCGACTGCCACGTTGCCGCCGATATTGGCGTTCGTCTTGAAGACGATCCCCTCGGCTTCCATGATCTTCAGCCGCCGGTCGAGCACCCGTTTTTCCATCTTGAATTCGGGGATGCCGTAGCGGAGCAGCCCGCCGATTCGGTCGGCCCGCTCGAAAACGGTGACCAGGTGACCGGCCCGGTTGAGCTGCTGGGCGGCGGCCAGGCCGGCGGGCCCGGAACCGACGACCGCCACCTTTTTGCCCGTGCGGCGCGCGGGGGGTTCGGGGATGATCCACCCCTCGGCGAAGGCCCGTTCGACGATCGAATTCTCGATGTTCTTGATGGTGACGGGGGGCTCGTTGATCCCCAGGACGCAGGCCTCTTCGCAGGGGGCCGGGCAGAGCCGGCCGGTGAATTCGGGGAAATTGTTCGTGGCATGCAGGCGGTGGATCGCCTCCTGCCAGCGGCCGCGGTAGACCAGGTCGTTCCAGTCGGGAATGATGTTCCCCAGGGGACAGCCGGTGTGGCAGAAGGGGACTCCGCAGTCCATGCACCGCGCTCCCTGCTCCATCAGCTTCAGCTCGGGAAAGGGCTTATAGACCTCATGCCAGTCATGCAGCCGTTCTTCCACCGCCCGCCGTGCCGGCGTCTCGCGGCTGAACTCCATAAACCCCGTCGGTTTTCCCATCACACACCCTTGTCTGCTTTCCATTACGAGCGCACGAGTTTTGAAATCTCATCAAGTCCCGCGTCGATTCCAGCCAACTCTACTCTGTGCCTCTGTGGTTCAACTCCTTCGTCGAACCTGCGAACAGAATTCAGCCAGGCAGGTTGGCCAAATCGCGAAACTGCCCTTAAATCGGCGAAGCGGGCGGCAGTCGAGTCATATTACACCGGCACACCGGCGGTTTCGTGCTGCGGTTCCTTGGCCGCCGCCTGTCTGCGGGCTTCGCGCACCCGGCGAAAATCGCGCGGGTACACTTTGACGAACTTCGAATGCAGGCAGTCCCAGTTCTCGAGCACCCACTGAGCCCTCTCGCTGCCGGTCGCTTCGATGTGCTTCCGCAGCAGCGACTGCACGGTGTCGATGTCATCGTCCAACTCCAGCCGTTCGAGATCGACCATTCCCGGATTGCACAGGACGGGGAACCGCCCGGTTTCGTCGAGGACGAAGGCGAATCCGCCACTCATTCCGGCGGCGAAATTCCGCCCCGTCGGCCCGATGACCACCACGTTGCCGCGCGTCATGTACTCGCAGCCGTGGTCGCCGACCCCTTCCACGACGGCGGTCGCGCCCGAGTTGCGCACGCAGAACCGCTCACCGACCACACCACGGAAGTACGCCTCTCCCGAGGTCGCCCCGTAGAGCACCACGTTGCCGGCGATGATGTTCTCCTCGGCCACGAACTGCGCGTCGCGGTCGGGATGCACGATCACGATGC
>JBLMWR010001066.1:0-4330 GCA_050257335.1 Deltaproteobacteria bacterium
CGACACTGGCGTCTCCCAATCCAGCAGCAACGTGGGGAGTATTGGGTTCAACAATTATCGGTTCTGTGTCGGAACGACCATTGCAAACAACGACTGGGCGTGGTCCGGCCCTCAGAATGGAATCTTCGCCGGTTACCCGCAGCAATACGGCATCCGTGACGTCATCGACGGAACCAGCAATACGATTGCCATGGCCGAGCGATGCGCCGGGAACGCCAATAATCAGTTTGATGTCTATGGGAATGTGGCTTACGGATTCTCGTTCTCCAATCCCGATGTATACCCCCTGACCAACAACCCTGGGATCACCGCCTGCGCCGCGTCGTCGCAGGGGCAATACTATCTCCCTACGACCCAGATCTGGGGTTCCGGGTATTATCCGGGGCTGCGCTGGCCTGACGGTAGGCCCTATTACTCGGTTTTCAACACGATCCTCCCGCCGAACGGGCCGAGCTGCGAACCCGGCCAAGGCGATTGGACCTGGGCCATGATGGCCCCCACCAGCCGGCACACGGGGATTGTGCAGGTTCTCATGGCGGATGGGACGGTGCGGGCGATCAGCCAGAACATCAGCCTGCTCACCTGGCAAGGGCTGGGAACGCGGTCGAACGGCGAGATTCTGGGCCAGTTCTAAGGCACGCCCGTCAGGTCTGTTGTTATCGCGTCTGAATCGAGAGTGCCGGGACCCAACGGGGCTCCCGGCACTTTTCCATTTCTATCCGGACGAAGCCGATCGATGAAAATCCGCCGTTGTCCCCCCTGGCTGGCCGTGCTGCTCGGGTTTCTGGCGGGGAATGTCGCCATGTGGTGGTACCTGCGCCGCGACCAGACCGCCGCCGCCGTTCAGCTCGTCGCCGACGCGCAACGAGCCCTGCGGACCGCCGACTATTCCCAGGCGGAGCGGCTCGCCCGCCAGGCGCTGACGCACTCGGGCGATTCGACCGCGGCCATGTTGATCGCCGGCGAAGCCGCCGCGAAAAGTAATCATCTGGATGACGCCGTGGCCTATTACTCCCTGGTCCCCGACACGGGCAACGAGGTGACGTTCAAGGCACTGGCGGCCAAGGCGGATGCGCTCTTTCACCTGGGGCGGCTCGCGGAATCGGAAGCGGCCTTTCGCCGGGCTCTCGAACTCGATCCCCAGAATGAATTGGTCACTAACCGTTATGCCGCCCTGCTCGACACCGTAGGCCGGCGCTGGGGGTCGCGTCCTTATCTGCTGAACCTCATCAAAATCGGCCGGTTCACCCTCCAGGAGCTGTGTCTGCTGGCAAACTACCAGGATCCGCTCGAAGTCGGTCCTGTGCTCGAAAAGGCTTTGACGGCGGTCCCCGGCGATTTCGATCCACTTCTGGCGCGGGCGCGAATCAAGCTGAAGGAAGGCGAAACCGCCCTGGTGACCGAGATGCTCTGGAAAGTCGTCGCCGGAAATTCAAAGAACCTCGAAGCCCAGGGACTGCTCGGCACGGTGCTGGCCGACAGCGGGGCCGATCGAGATTTCCAGGCTTGGCGCGAGCAGTTGCCCGAGGGTGCGTCCGGCGACCCGGGCGTCTGGTTCGCCCAGGGGTTGTGGTGCAAACAGGAGGGCCGGCTGGAAGAGGCCGTTCGCTGCTACTGGGAGGCGCTGCGCCTCGAAATCGACCATCAGGGGGCGAATTATCAGTTGGCATTAGTCCTGAAACTGCTGCGACGGCCCGATTGGGCGGATAAGTTCGACCGGCGGGCGCAATTGCTGGCGCAGATCAATATCGACACGCACATTGTCTATACCGAAGGCCCCGCGAGCGAAAAGATCCCGAATATCGCTGAAAAAATGGAGGCACTGGGGCGCTATTGGGAGGCCTGGGCCTGGAACGTGGCCCGTGCGAAACAAGGGGATGAAGAGGCCGCCGGGGCGCGCGACCGGCTCAAGAAAATACTGGACCGGGAGAATCCACCCCAGACGATGAACAAGTTCAATCCCGCCCTGCAGATCGATTTGAGTCGCTTTCCGCGCCCGGAGTGGTCCGACCGAGGGGCGGCAAGGCGGGAGATTTCGAATCGATCGGCGGTTCCAGAGGTCCAGGCGGCGTTTGTCGATTCAACACAATCGTGCGGCATCGATTTTTCCTATTTCAACGGCGACGATCTCGAATCGCCCGGAATGAAGATTCACCAGACGCTGGGTGGCGGAATCGCCGTCATCGACTACGACGGCGACGGCTGGCCCGATCTCCACTTCACCCAGGGAGCGCGGGAAGTGCTCGATTACGAAGACCCCGATCATACCGACCGCCTGTACCGCAATCTGGGAAATGGCCGGTTCGCCGAAGTCACCGTCTCCGCGGGCGTTGCCGATTACCGCTACGGCCAGGGAGCCGGCGCAGGCGACTACGACAACGACGGCTTCCCCGACCTATTCATCTCGAACATCGGCCGGAGCCGTCTGTTCCGGAACAACGGCGACGGAACATTCACCGACGTCACCGGCCCCGCGGACATCGACCTTGATCACTGGAGCACTTGCGGCCTTCTGGCGGACCTCAACGGCGACGGCCTGCCGGACATCTACGATGTCACTTACGTCCGAGGTGAGGACGTGTACCATAAAATCTGCGGCAAAGACCTGGCCCGCGCATGCACTCCCCTCAATTTCGAAGGCGAAGCGGATCATTTGCTGCTCAATCTGGGAGACGGAAGATTTCGAGATGTCAGCAGCGAGGCGGGGCTGGGGGGGATTTTGGGAAAGGGACTGGGGGTGCTTGCGGCCGATTTCGACCGCTCGGGAAGGCTCAGCCTGGTCGTCGCCAACGACACCGAGATGAACTTTTACCTGGTCAACCTCACCCCATCACGGGGAGCGGCCCCTGTTTTCGAAGACCGCGCCGTCGCCAAAGGGCTGGCCTACGATCGCGACGGCATGACGCAGGCCAACATGGGAATCGCCGCCGACGATTGCAACGGCGACGGCCTGCTCGACCTGTACATTACGACCTTTTACAAGGAGTCGAAAACGTTGCGCGTTCAGCAGGCCGACCAGTTATTCATCGACGTGACGCGCGAGGCGAATTTGCGCGACGCGTCCTACGATAACACGGGGTTCGGGACGCAATTCCTCGACGGCGAGCTGGACGGGCTCCCGGATTTGGTCGTCGCCAACGGCCATGTCGACGACTACACGCACGCGGGCCGTCCCTTTGAAATGCAACCGCAGTACTTCAGAAACGTCGGCAACGGCCGTTTCGTCGAACGCCCGGCAACGACGCTGGGCCCGTATTTCGAGGCCCGGCACCTGGGCCGCTGCCTGGTGCGCCTCGACTGGAACCGCGACGGACGCGAGGACTTCGCCGTCGGCCACCTGAACGCGCCCTCGGCCCTGATCACGAACGACACGCCCGGCGCTGGTCACTTTCTGGCCGTGAGGCTAGTCGCCGTGAACTCGGCCCGCGACGCCATCGGCGCGATTGCCACACTGACTGCGGGAGATTTCACGCGCGTACGCGAATTGGCGGGCGGGGACGGATATTTTGGGAGCAACCAGCGGCAACTCGTGTTTGGTTTGGAAAGGCGCCGGCGGGTTGATAAACTGGTAATTCAATGGCCGTCGGGCGCGCGGCAGGAATTCGTCGATCTTGCCGTCGACCGCGAATACCTCTTGATCGAGAATCGGGTCTCCCCGGTTTCCCTCGGTGTCGATCGCTGAGCCCCTGCGTTTGTCGCATGACGTTCACAATTCATTTATTTTGAAAGGGCACCCTAATGCGATTGTCAGGATTCTCGTCCGCAACCGTCCTTTTGGCTGTTTCCGTCCTTGGGGGCTGCGGTCCCGAACAGATCAAGCATCCCGATGTTGCTCCGGCGGCCGGCATCGTCACCTACAACGGCGCCCCTGTGGAAGGGGCCATGGTCTCCTTCTTCTCCGAAGAATCCAAGAAAGCGGGATGGAATCTTTCCGGCCGAACGGATGCAGCGGGCAAGTTCGAAGTCACTTCCAGCTTCGCTCCGGGAACGGAAATGAAGGGGATTCCGGCGGGCAATTACACCGCGGTCGTTATCAAGTCGGAAGCGGCGGCAATGAAGGCCGTTGACATCAAGAGCGATCCGAAGGCCTACGAAGAGCTGATGAAGTCCAGGCAGCGAGCCCCCACCGAGGGTGCGCCAACGGAATCACCCAGCGCGAAGAACCTGATTCCGACAAAATACGCGACGGAGGCGACGTCCGGTCTGACGGTGCAGATCGATAAGAGCGGGAATTCAAATATCGAATTGAAGCTGGTCGACTGAGGGGCGGCCGTCCGCGCGAGCCCGTGCTTCGCGAATCGAACCGCGGCGCTTCCGCGCCGCGTCGTGA
>JBLMWR010001067.1:0-2803 GCA_050257335.1 Deltaproteobacteria bacterium
CGGATCTTTACCGCAATCTGTGGATTGGCGAACCGGGTTGGGGTGTGACCGATGGGGATGCCAACTGAAACTGTCTTGTGTCGAGAATTCACGCCAGGATGTCTTGGACGACCCGGCCGTGGATGTCGGTAAGGCGGAAGTCGCGGCCGGCGTAGCGGTAGGTAAGGCGCTCGTGGTCGAGCCCCAGAAGGTGCAGGATCGTCGCCTGCACGTCGTGCACGTGAACGCCGTTTTCGACGACGTTGAAACCGAGCTCGTCGCTGGCGCCGTACGTCAGCCCCGGCTTGATGCCTCCCCCGGCCAGCCACATCGTGTACGACTGCGGATGGTGGTCGCGGCCCAGGCTGCGGCCCAGCGCCGGGTTCGATTCGACCATCGGCGTGCGGCCGAATTCGCCTCCCCAGATCACCAGTGTTTCGTTCAGCAGGCCGCGAAGTTTGAGGTCTGCCACCAGCGCCGCGGCCCCCTGATCGGTCGCCTTGCAATTGTTGGTGTGGTTGCCGACGACGTCGGAGTGGGCGTCCCACCCTTCGTTGTAAATGTTGATGAACCGCACTCCCCGCTCGACCATCCGCCGTGCCAGGAGGCACGCGCGGGCGAACGAGGGCTTGTCGGGATCGACGCCGTAGAGGTCGAGCGTCGCCTTCGATTCGCCCTTCAGGTCCATCAGCTCGGGGGCCGAAGTCTGCAGGCGGTACGCCATCTCGTACGACGAAATGCGCGTGGCGATCTCGGGATCGCCGGCGGCGTCAAGCTGCCGGCGGTTGAGCGAACCCACCAGCTCGAACGTCTCCTTCTGCAACTGCGCGTCGATTCCCGGCGGACTGGAGACGTTGAGGATCGCGTCTCCCTGGTTCCGCAAGCGCACGCCGGTGTACAGGCTCGGCAGAAAGCCGCTTGACCAGTTGGCCGCCCCGCCGCTGATCCCCGAGCCGGTGGACATGACGACGAAGGCCGGCAGGTCGCTGGTCTCGGCCCCGATTCCGTAAGTCACCCACGAGCCGATGCTGGGGCGGCCAGGCTGCGAGAAGCCGGTGTTGAAGAAAATCTGCGCCGGGGCGTGATTGAACTGGTCGGTATGCACCGATTTGACGAAGCACACGTCGTCGACGACCTTCCCCAGATGCGGCAGGACTTCGGCCAGCTCGGCCCCGCACTGGCCGTGTTTGACGAATTTGAAACGCGGGCCCAGCGCCGCGGCGTCGGGACGGATGAAGGCGTACCGCTGTCCGCCGATGACTTCCGGTGGAATCGGCTTCCCTTCGTACTTCGCGAGCGTCGGCTTGTAGTCGAACAGATCGAGCTGGCTGGGGGCGCCGGCCATAAAAAGGTGAATGACGGCTTTGGCTTTGGGGGCGTAATGCGTCGGCTTTGCCGCCAGAGGATTAGCGGCCTCGGGGGCGGCCAGCAGGCGCCGCGAACCGAGCGACTCGGTCAGCAATGAGGCCAGCGCGATTTTACCGACGCCGACGGCGCAATCGTGGAAGAAGTGCCGGCGGGTAAGGTTTTGCGAAAGTTCGAGGGGATGGTGCATGGCGGTTAATTCCTCGTAATCGTTTCATCCAGGTTGAGCAGGGCCCGGGCGACGACGGTCCAGGCGGCGCGGTCGGCGGGGTTACCGTCGCCGGGGCCGGCAATTTTTGCGGCGTCCAGTTCCTGCTTCGCGAACCGCTCCTGCTGGCGGGCGAGGAATTCGCCCAGCAGCTTCAATTCGTCGACTGTCGGGGGGCGGACGAGGCAGCGGCGGAAGAGATTCGTGAGCCGCTCTTCCGCCGAGCCCGGTCCTCTGGCGAGTTGCGTTCCGAGCGCCTGCGCTCCTTCGACGAAGACCGTGTCGTTCATCAGGGTCAGCGCCTGCAGGGGAGTGTTCGACACATCCCGGCGGGCGACGCACGCTTCGCCGCTGGGGGAATCGAACGTGTTGAACATCGCGTACGGAGCGGTCCGTTTGGCGAAGGTGTACATCCCGCGCCGGTAGCGGTCGGGACCCGCGCTCACGTTCCATGCCAGCCCGCCGTACGTCCCTTCGGAAGTCACCCCCGGAGGCTGCGGCGGGAAAACGCTCGGCCCGCCGATCTTCGGCGAGAGCAGGCCGCTCGCGCGCAGGACCGAATCGCGGACCAGCTCGGCCTCGATGCGGAACCGTGGAGCGCGGGCCAGCCAGCGGTTCTGCGGGTCCTTCGCCAGCAACTCGGGCGTCACCTGCGACGATTGCCGGTATGTGGCGCTGGTCACGATCAGGCGGTGCATCTTCTTCATCGACCAGCCCTGTTTGACGAATTCGGCGGCGAGCCAGTCGAGCAGCTCGGGATGCGTGGGGGGCTCCCCCTGGAAACCGAAATCCTCGGGGGTGCGGACGAGCCCGCGGCCGAAGAACGTCCCCCAGGCGCGGTTCATCGTGACCCGGCCGGTCAAGGGATTGGCCGGATCGACGAGCCAGCGGGCGAACGAAAGCCGGTTCCTGGGAGCGTCCCCCGGAATCTGCGGGAGCACGGCGGGGATGCCTGGTTCCACGGTTTCCATCGGCTGCAGGAATTCGCCGCGCTTGTGCACGTGCGTCGCCCGCACTTCCGTTGCCGGCCGCTCGGCCATGACGAGCGTGGTGGAATAGGCGGGCATCTCGTCGCGGAGCTTCTTGATCGCCGCGTTCTCGGCGGCCAGCTCGGGTGCCACGCGGACAAAATGGCGCAACAGCTTCTCGTTCTGCTCCGCTGTGCGCTTTTCGGCGGCGACCCGAAGAATGTCTTCGATCTCGGGCGGGACGGCGGTGGCCTCGACCGCTCCGGAGTCGTTTGTCACCGAG
>JBLMWR010001068.1:0-3744 GCA_050257335.1 Deltaproteobacteria bacterium
TGTGGCGATCTCGATCTCCGCTTCATGTTCGGCATAGATGGCGTGGAAATGCGGCGGTGCGTGGTCCCGATAATACAGGTAAACAGCAATTCCGTAGAATTGGCTGATGCGTGGCATCGAAACTGTCGGACCCGCGACTGCACTTAGGGACGAACGTCAACCGGAAAACAGCGATGACGACCACGCAATCAATTCCTCAATATAGCACGCCCGCCGACAGTCAACAAACGGCAAGGCCCGGATCGGCTTTGGGACAGATGCTGACGATCGCACGTTCACCAATATTCCACCGGCCCGTTCGGGACTTTGATTTCGGCGGTGGGGCGAGGATCGCGGCGGGTGCCGTGGCGGGCGCGGATTTCTCCGACGATCTGGTCGAATTCGGCGATGCTCTCGAACCGCCGCAGGCGGTCTTCGAGGTCTTCGGGGATTCCCAGTTGCGCGCCGGACCAGCCGGCGAATTTGCGGAACATCCGGCACGAATGAAACTCGCCGTGCTGTTCGACCATGAGCTCGAAGTGGCGGGCGAGAAAGGCGATTTGCTCGGCCGGAGTGGGGGTGAAGGGGGATTCGTCGGGCTGAGCACCAGGGGGCGGGTACGAACCAGGAGGGGGGCACCGACCATTGGGTTGGTCCCCCCCGCACTCCTCGGCGAGCTGCAGGCGGCGGAAGATCCAGGGGTCAATGAGCGCGCCGCGGCCGATGGCGACGGCATCGCAGCCCGTGACAGAGCGCATCCGCAAGGCGTCGGCAACCGTGCGCACGTCCCCGTTTCCAACAACCGGGATTCGCTCGACCGCCTCGACCACGGCCCGGATCCCTTCGAGATCGACCGTTCCGCGGAACCCCTGCGCGCGCGTCCGGCCGTGGATGGTGATCGCGGCCACGCCGATCTGCTCGAATTCGCGCGCCAGCGCCGGGGCGGAAATCCGCTCGCGGTCCCATCCCAGGCGCATTTTCACCGTAACGGGGATGTTGACGGCGGCGACAACCTCGCCGACGAGGCCGCAGGCGCCGTCGGTATCGCACATCAGCCGCGCCCCGCCCCCCTGCCCCGTGATCTTCGCCATTGGGCAACCCATATTGATATCGACAGCTTGGTAGCCGTGGTATTCGAGCCACTTCGCGGCGTTTACGAGATGTTCGCGGACCCCGCCATAGATCTGCACCGAGAGAGGCCGGTCGTCAGGATGCGTCGTGACCAGCTCGCGAGCCCAGCGCGTCCCGGCAAGCAGGTGCGAGGCCTGCACCAGATCGGTCGTGGCGAGCCCGACTCCGCCGCACTCGCGAACCACCCGCCGAAAAGCCAGATGCGTATATCCCGCCAGCGGCGCAAGAAAATACCGTGTGCCCAGCGTGCGGTTGCCGATGCGGATCTCGGACGGATTCTCCACGGCTTCCCGGACTGCAGGCCCGTCGTCAACGTTTGGATATTCCAGTTCGAGCGGCGCCATGCGTCAATGAATTCGGGAAGATACGAAGACGAACGAGAACCGCGGATTTCGCGGATACGCGCCGATGGGCCAGTTTACCTCGGCCGTATTTATCCGCGCGTCTCCGCGTCATCCGCGGTTTCCGTCTTCTTTTGGAAAATGTTCAACCGACATCGATCTGTAATTCCGTGAGTACATCCAGCAGGGCTTCCAGCGGGAGACCGATGACGTTGGAAAGGCTGCCGGTGACCTGCGAAATGAAAATGCTCCCTGCTCCCTGGATCGCATACCCCCCCGCCTTGCCGCGCGGTTCCTCCGTTCCAATGTACCATTCCAGCCGGCTTTCGACATCGGCAATGAATGTCACCTCCGTACTGACCATCCGCTCGGCGATCCGTCCGCGGGGGCCGTGGACGCACAATGCCGTCAGCGCCCGATGCGTCCGGCCGGCGTAATACTCGCGGAACCACTGCCGGACCGTATTCTTCCAGGAATCGTCCTCGGGCGGCTGACCCAGCACGCGCAGCGCGCCATCGGCACCCGCGGCGACGACAGTCGTGTCGGCGGCAATAATGATGTATCCGCCGCGGTCCCGCGCGTCCTTCATCGACAGTTGATCCGCGACGTCCGCCCCCTTTTGTCTTGCGATCTCAGCCAGCCGCCGCTGGATGGCCGCCAGTTCGCAGAGGCCGGCGAAACCCGGCTCGGCCGCATCGCGCGGCGGAACAACCACGATGCGGTCCGCCGGAACGAGCCATCCCAGCAGCTCCCGTCGCCGGGGGGACCTCGAAGCGAGAACGAAGGAGGAGGCGGCAGACATTGAAATTCCCGACGGAAAAAACTTCTTAATTTCAAGTATTTCGCGTACGTCGCGGAAATATTCAAGCAGGACTACGAACAACACGGCACGGACTTCGGTGGGATCCAAAACAAGAAGGAACACGAATTGACGCTGATTGCCACTAATCAGAATAAGGATCCGCGGATGCCGCTGATGCGCGCGGATGGGCTGGTTCACCTCGCCCCTGTCTATCCGCGCGTATCCGCGACATCCGCGGCCAAATTCGTTTTGAGCCATTTCGACATCTGTTTCGAACAGCGTGCATTTTTTCGCGGGTAGTGCAGATTGGCAACGCCCGCACTGCGGAATTGGCCTGGCGCCGTCGGTGCGCAAGGTTCCGCCCGGCACGCGGGACCTACTTGCGCGCCAGCCAGTCCTGAAGTGCGGTGACTTCGGGGGTGGGCTTGTCGGCGAGGGCCTGCATGGCCCGCACGGCGGCGAGGCAGCCGGCCAGGGTCGTGACGCAGGGAACGCCGTACGAGACGGCAGCCGAGCGGATTTTCCCCTCATCCGTCCGAGCCCCCTTGCCGCTGGGGGTGTTGAAGATCAGTTGGATCTCGCCGTTGGCCAGGTAATCGAGCAGGTTCGGCCGCCCCTCCTGCAGCTTGCGAATCGTCTCGACGGCCACGCCGGCTTCGCGGAGGATGCGCGCCGTCCCCGACGTTGCGACCAGCCGCAAGCCGAGCTTTTCGAGAACGCGGGCCGCGTCGATGAACGCCGCTTTGTCCTGCCGCGCCAGGCTGATGAAGACCGTTCCGCTGCGAGGGAGGGAATTTCCCGCGGCGACTTGGCTTTTGAGAAAGGCGATCTCGAATTTCTCGTCGATCCCCATGACTTCGCCGGTCGATTTCATTTCGGGACCGAGAATGATGTCGACTCCCGCAAAGCGGACGAAGGGAAAGACACTTTCCTTCACCGAACTGTATTTCGGCCAGGGCTCGGCCGTCACCCCCTGTTCGGTCAGCGAAACGCCGGCCATGATCTTGGCGGCGATCCTGGCCAGGGGAACGCCGGTCGCCTTGGAAACGAACGGTGACGTGCGGCTGGCGCGGGGGTTCACTTCCAGAATGTAAACGACCTGCTGCCCGTCGATTTTTTTGACGGCGTACTGAATATTCATCAGCCCGCACACGGACAAGGCCTGGGCGAGGGCGTACGTCGCCTGCTTGATCTCGTCGATGGTTGTCTGCGGCAGCGAGAACGGCGGAAGTGCACAGGCCGAGTCTCCCGAATGCACGCCGGCCTCCTCGACGTGCTCCATCACCCCTCCCACGATCGTGAGGTGCCCGTCGGAGATGGCATCGACGTCGACCTCGGTGGCGTCTTCGAGAAACTTGTCAATCAGCACAGGGTGGTCGGGGGAAGCCTCGACTGCCTTCGTCATGTATTCGACGAGCGAACCTTCGTCGTAACACAGCTCCATGGCCCGGCCTCCCAGGACGTAGCTGGGCCGAACGAGAATCGGGTAGC
>JBLMWR010001069.1:0-4617 GCA_050257335.1 Deltaproteobacteria bacterium
ATCTGGAGGACGTTCGGGTCGCTCGATTTTGCGGATGTGTTTGATCCCGCAAGGATTGCCGCAGTGGATCCGGCGATGATCGGTTGGATCTGCACGTGCCTGTTCGTGGGCGCGGTGGGGAAGAGCGCGCAGTTTCCGCTGCACGTCTGGTTGCCTGACGCCATGGAAGGCCCTACGCCGGTCAGTGCGCTGATCCATGCCGCCACGATGGTGACGGCCGGTGTCTACATGGTTGCCCGCTGCACGCCGCTGTACAGCAAGGCTCCCGAGACGCAGATGCTCGTGTCATTCATCGGTGCGTTTACCGCCCTGCTGGCGGCCCTCATCGCCCTCACGCAAACCGACCTCAAGCGCGTGCTGGCGTATTCCACAGTCAGCCAGTTGGGGTACATGTTCCTGGGGCTGGGGACGGGACTGGTTTCCGGCGTTTCGGGAGCCATGTTCCACCTGGTGACGCACGCCTTCTTCAAAGCTCTCCTGTTTCTGGGGGCCGGGAGCGTCATGCACGCCATGGGGGGCGCGATCGACATGCGCGAATTCAGCGGGCTCAGAAGAGTGCTGCCGCAGACTCATAAGACGTTTCTTGTCGGGTCGCTGGCCCTGGCGGGCCTGGTTCCCCTGTCAGGCTTCTGGAGCAAGGACGCGATCCTTTCGGCCGCGCATGAGGCGAGTGTCGCTTCCGTTGCTGGCGCGCACGGCGAAGCAACCAGGGACGGATCCGGCGCCGAGACAGGAGACGATCCGGCCGCGCCCCCCGAGCCCAAGCTGCTGGGTCTCTCGCGGCCCGGACTGTTCACTCTTCTTTTCTGGATGGGAAGCTTCACGGCACTGCTCACGGCGTTTTATTCGTTCCGCGCGTTTTTCATGACGTTCTACGGGCCCGAAAAAATTCCGCACGAAGCGGGGCATCACGCGCACGAGTCCCCCGCCGTGATGTGCGTTCCTCTCTGGGTTCTCGCGACTGGTGCGGCGTTTCTGGGGGGATTGCTGGACCACCACACCACGGGCATATTCAACCGCTTTCTCGAGCGGACGCTTCCCGCCGATCACGCCGCCGTGCATCACGGCGTCAACTGGTTTGTGGTTGGAATCAGCACCGCCGCCGCCGCCGCCGGGATCGGTGCGGCATACGTCATGTATGGGAGCGGAACCTCGCCGCTGCCGGCGCGGATCAATGCGCTTGCCGGGCCGCTCGCCAATCTGAGCCGCAATAAGTTCTATTTCGACGAGATATATGCCGCGCTGTTCGTCTGGCCGTTGAAGGCCCTTGCGGATCTGTCGCGATTTCTGGACTGGGGGCTCATCGACGGCGTCCTGGTGGGGGGCGTGGGCAAATTGCCGGCGCTCGTCGGCCGGCTTCCCCGCCCGATCCAGAACGGGCTGGTGCAGTTCTATGCCCTGGCGATGACGCTGGCCCTGAGCGTGCTGTTGTGGGTGCTCTTGACGAAGCAGACCTAGGTGGAGCTGGAATGGCAGGATTTCCGCAAATGGCGTTGTTTCTGATGGTGGCGCTCCCCGCGCTCGGGGCGGTGCTCGTGCTGCTTTTTGCGCGGCAAGGGATCGAGCAGGTGCGGCGACTCGCGTTGACCAACGTCCTCATCACGTTCGCACTGTCGATCGTGGTGGTCGGCAGTTACGACCCGAATCTCGTGGACCAGTCCGGCCGTCCGCAGTTGATTCAGATGCGCACGAATTTGCCGTGGGTCGAAACCGTCGGTCCGCAGGGGGAGCATGTCGGCGGGCCCGACATCCATTTCGCCCTGGGCGTTGACGGTCTCAGCCTGTGGCTGGTTTTTCTATCGGCGGCGCTGATGGTTCCCTCGGTGCTCGTCAGTTGGGAGGCGGTGCAGGACCGTCCGGCGTCGTTTTACGCGCTGATGCTGCTGCTCGAGTCGGGGCTGATCGGCGTCTTCGCGGCGCAGGACATCATCCTGTTCTACGTTTTTTTCGAATTCACGCTGGTTCCGCTGTTCTTCATGGTGGGGATCTGGGGAGGGCACGACCGGCGATTCGCGGCCCGCAGGTTTTTCATCTACACCCTCGCCGGGAGCGTCGTCACGTTTCTGGCGCTGATCTGCATCGTGCTGTCGTATTCGTGGATGTCCCCCGGCAGACCGCTGACGTTTTCGATCCCAGTCCTCACCGAAGGCATCTCGCGGCTGGTACAGACCGATTACACGGCGGCACGGTACTGGTCGCACGTCAGCCCGTACATCTTTCTGGCGCTGTTTGCCGGTTTTGCCATCAAGGTTCCCCTCTTTCCCTTTCACACCTGGCTCCCGCTGGCGCACGTCGAGGCCCCCACGGCCGGCAGCGTGCTGCTGGCGGGCGTGCTGTTGAAAATCGGCTCGTACGGCTTTCTGCGGTTCGCGCTGCCGCTCGTCCCCGGTGCCTGCTGGCTGGCGTTTGATTTCATCGGCATCCTGGCGGTCATCGGCATCATCTACGGAGCGCTTCTGGCGCTGGCGCAGGACGACATCAAGAAGCTGGTCGCCTACTCGTCGGTGAGCCACATGGGGTTCTGCGTTCTCGGGCTGTTCGCGCTCAATGCCGTAGGGATCACCGGCGGTCTCCTGCAGATGATCAACCACGGGCTCTCGACCGGGGCGCTGTTCGCCATGGTGGGGATGCTCTACGAGCGCTATCACACGCGCGATATCGAAGCTTACGGCGGCATGGCCCGCAGATTCCCCGTGCTCGCCTTCTGTCTGGGGGTTGTCGCCCTTTCCAGCATCGGCCTGCCCGGGCTCAATGGCTTCACGGGTGAAGTCACGTCGCTGATGGGAATGTTTCAGTACAATCGCCTGTACGCCACGCTGGGGCTGACGGGGATCATCCTCGGCGCCTGGTATATGCTGTGGCTCGTGCAGCGGACATTTTTCGGCCGGCTGCGCGAACCAGTGCTCGAAGGACACGGCGATCACATGCCGCCGGGCGACTTGAGCGCCCGCGAGATTCTCGCCCTGGCGCCGATTCTGGTCCTCATCGTCTGGATCGGAATCTATCCGCAGTTTTTCACCAGCCGCATGGAACCGTCGATCAACCAGGTCGTGCAGGGGCTTCAGAGAACCTGGCCCGGATATGCAAATGCATCGCCGGCTCGAGAGAGGCGGGTGACCGCTGGAACCGACGAGCACCGCTCTTCTCGCACCGCGGGCGATTCCGTCCCCGAACCGGATACCGTCGCTTCCCAAGACTGAGTGCCATCGTGTATGAGACTCTGATCATTCTTCTGCCGCAAACCATCCTGGCGGGGCTGGCCTGCCTGTTCCTCCTGGGGGGGACGTTCCGCGTCCCGGCGCGCAGGTGGGGTCCGCTGGCGCTCGTCGCGCTCTGCCTCAGCGCCGCCGCCCTGCAATACGTCTCGCGACTAGAACTCTCGAGCGCCGCTCTGCAGTCGCTTGCGGTTTCGCGCACGTCAATCGCAGTCGGCTTCCAGTGGGCCTCACTTGTCGTCGGCGCCCTGTTCGTCCTGTTCTCAATGCAGTCCCAGTCCGAGTCGAAAACGGCGGCCGAATTCTATGGAATGCTGCTCCTGGTTCATGCGGGAATGATGCTCGTCTCGGCGGCCGCCGATCTGGTTTTGATGTTCGTGTCGCTGGAGCTGATCAGCATCCCCACGTATGTCCTGCTGTACCTGGGCCGCAAGGATTATGCCTCGCAGGAAGCGGCGACGAAGTATTTTCTCCTCAGCGTGCTGTCGGCAGCCGTCCTCCTGTACGGCTTCGCCTTCCTCTATGGGCTGACGGGGACCACGCGGCTCGACGCGATTCAGCAGGTCTTGTCCGACGCTTACAAGGCCGGCGAAGAGGGGACGCCGGGCCGGGGAGGCTCGGCGCTGGGAATCGTCGCCCTGGTGCTGATCGCCGCGGGGCTGGGGTTCAAGCTGGCGGCGGTGCCGTTTCACTTTTATGCCCCTGACGTCTACGAAGGGACTTCGGCGTTCATGGCAGGGCTGCTGGCGGTCGTCCCGAAGGCGGCCGCCCTGTTCGCGCTGGTCCGCGTTCTTTCCCAGGCGATGGTCGGCTTCGAGACCACCGGACAGCAGCTGATGCTGATCCTTGCGGGAATCACCATGACGGGCGGCAATTGCCTCGCCCTGTTGCAGACGAACGTCCGCCGCATGCTCGCCTATTCGAGCATTGCGCACGCTGGTTACATGCTCATCGGCATCTCGGTCGGCTTCTGGGAATCATGGAATCCCAGATTGAGCCTTGACGGGACCGGCGTCCTGCAGGGGATGGGCCTCCCCGGAGGCGTGCAGGCCAGCGAACTGTATCTGCTGGCGTATGCGCTGACCACCGTAGGGCTTTTTGGCGTGCTGGCGTATCTGGGCCGGCCCGGCAAGCAGATCGACCACATCGACGATCTGACCGGGCTGGCGAAAACCCACCCCTTTGCCGCAGTCGCGGCGGCTTTATTCCTCTTCAGTCTCGCCGGCATTCCTCCACTGCCGGGGTTCTGGGGCAAACTGTCGGTCTTTGCGGCGGCGCTCGGCGTGCGGCAATCGGTCTCGTCCACGCTGTTCGAGGTGCATCCGGCCTTCGCCGTGCTGGCGGTGCTCGGCGTTTTGAACGCGGCGATCGGGGCAGTCTACTACCTGCGGCTGGTTTCGAC
>JBLMWR010001070.1:0-4284 GCA_050257335.1 Deltaproteobacteria bacterium
GTTTCAGTGAATTCTATTATCTGGGAAGCGAGCCGCTCGACGGCACGGGCGCCCCGGTGGACGTCCTCTTCTGCGAGCGTTACGGCGCCAAGTCGCACTGGTATTTCAGCCGCGCCACCGGGATGCTCGTGGGCTGCGATACGTTCCGTGAAGACGACGTGGACCCCTGCGAGATCCGTTTCGAAGGGGAGGCCGAATTCAACGGCCGTCGCCTTCCCGAACTGTTCATCGTCCGCTCCGGCGACCGCGAATTCGGCCGGTTCAAGATGACCGGTTCGACCTTCGGCCCGCCGGCCCCGGTCACCGCCGACACGCCGGAAAAGAGACCGGAATCAAAACCCGACACAAAGTCCGGAGATAAACCCGCGGACAAGCCGGACGCCAAACCAGATTCAAAACCCGATTGAGACGACGTATTGTAACGACAGAGGCACAGAGACGATAAACAAAGACGTCATCCACAGATTGCGCAGATTTTCGCAGATTACGCTCAGCCGGCACTTCTTCGAATCTGCGAAAATCTGCGTAATCTGTGGATAAAAATCTGTGGATGAAGAAGCAGGGAATCCTTATCGGCACTCATTCCGCCTTGCGTAAGACGATTCACTCCGCGAATACAAATCGTATCCCAAATTCGATTTGTTCTCGAAAACCGGGAAGCAAAATGAAACTGACGTTTTTCACCCTCATCGCGGCTGGCATTTCCTGGTCAATGTCGGCATCGGCGGCAACGGCCGCCGAGCCGGCGGAGAGGGTGATCGACCACGTCAGCCGCCGGGTGGCGAAGATCTTCGGCGCCGGCGGGATTCGCGGACTGCACGCCTACAGCACCGGGTTTCTCGTTTCACCGAGGGGACACATCGTCACCGTCTGGAGCCACGTCCTGGACGATCAGGCGGTGACGGTCGTGCTGCACGACGGCCGCAAGTTCGAGGGGAAGATTCTCGGCGCCGAGCCGCAGCTCGACCTGGCGGTCCTCAAAATCGAAGGGGACGATTTCCCGTACTTCGATCTCGACAGCGCCGCCGCCGCCGGCGTGGGAACTCGCGTCCTGGCCTTCAGCAACATGTTCAAGGTCGCCACGGGAGATGAACAGGTGTCGGTGCTGCACGGGGTGATCGCCGCCCGCACGAAGCTGACCGCCCGCCGCGGCACCTACGAAACCCCCTACAACGGCCCGGTGTACGTCGTCGACGCCATCACCAACAACCCAGGCTCGGGCGGGGGCGTCCTGACGACTGCCGACGGGCTGCTTCTGGGGATGATCGGCAAGGAGCTGCGCAACACCCAGACCAATACCTGGATCAACTACGCCATCCCCATCAGCGAATTGAAGCTGGTGATCGGCGAAATCATTTCCGGCAAGTTCGTATCGCGCGAGGAGCGCACCGACGATTCAGTCAACCCCCGCCGCTACGTCCCCGTCGATTTCGGAATGGTCATGGTGCCGGACGTGCTGTTCCGCACGCCGGCGTTCGTCGATTCGGTGCTCCCCGGCTCTCCCGCCGCCAGGGCCGACATCCGCCCCAACGATCTGGTGCTGTTCGTGAACGACGAGCTGATCCAGTCGTGCCGGCTGTTCAAGGACGAACTGGGACGACTCGAAGCGGGGGACACACTCAAACTCGTCATCCGCCGCGGCAACACGCTCATCCCCGTCGAATTCGAGGTGCTGAAAAAGCGCGAGCCCGCCGACCGGCCGGGGACGAAGACTGGCAAAGAGAAGCCCGGAGGTACCGGCAAGAAATCGAAAACCGACGACGAGGACGAGGAACAATGATTTCGAGTGATTCGTTCGACCGACGTCGGATTTCGTCTCTCGCCGCAACGATTGTCAACCTGGGAAATGACGAAAGAGAACCGCGGATGTCGCGGATACGCGCGGATGATTACGAGTGAGGTGAATTGGCACATCCGCGCCTATCCGCGACATCCGCGGCTCTCCTTTTCGTTCAAGATATCGTTTCTAAACTGGATCGTGCGCCAATGACGTTCAATGGTAAAAGACCTTCGCGGCGTAACATCGGGCATTCGGCTGCGCTGGCGGCGGTCGTTCTTCTCGCGGCCATTTCTCCGCGGGCTGGTATTCTGGCTCAGGACTCGCGGGCTGCTCTGGAGGCGAAGGAGGAGCAGGCGATCAAGCAGGCGGCGGCCCTCGTCGCCCCGTCGCTGGTGCGCATCGAAACCGTCGGCGGGCTCGACCGCGTGGGGCAGGTTCTGACGGGCACCGGTCCCACGACCGGCATCATCGTCTCCCCTGATGGTTTCATCATCTCCAGCGCCTTCAATTTCGCCTCCCGCCCCGCTTCGATCCTCGTGACGCTCCCCGACGGCCGCCGCCTGGCCGCCACGCAGGTCGCCAGCGACAAGGTCAAGATGCTCACGCTGCTGAAAATCGACGCCGAGAACCTCCCCGTCCCGCAGGCCGCCCCGGCCGACAGTTTTCGCGTCGGGCAATGGGCCGTCGCCCTGGGAAAGACCCTGGACGATGTTCCCAGCGTTTCGGTGGGCATCGTCAGCGCGCTCAACCGCATCTGGGGCAAGGCCCTGCAGACCGACGCCAAGATCTCGCCGGTCAATTACGGCGGGGCGCTCGTCGATATCGGGGGGCGCGTTCTGGGAGTTCTCGTCCCCCTCTCGCCGCAGGCTTCGGGCGAAGTCGCCGGCGTCGAATGGTACGATTCGGGAATCGGATTCGCGATCCCGATGGTGGAAGTCAACGCGGCCCTCGATCGCCTCAAGGCCGGGAAAGACCTGTTCCCCGGCCTGATGGGGATTACCATCAAGGGGCGCGATCTCTATGAGGGGCAGCCGGTGATCGACCGCGTCCGCTATGGCTCGCCCGCCCATCAGGCGGGTCTGAAGGAGGGGGACGCCATCGTCGAGCTCGATGGCCACGCCGTCAGGCGCCAGGCCCAGATCCGGCACGTCATGGGGAACAAGTACGCCGGCGAGAACATCACCATCAAGGTGAAGCGCGACGAGGAGGAGCTGCCGCGCGAAATGACGCTGGTCGACAAGCTCGTCCCCTACGAATCGGCCTTTCTCGGAGTTCTTCCCGTCCGCGACGGGGTGCTCAAGCCCGAGCCGGGAGTGGGAATTCGCTACGTGATTCCCGACAGCCCCGCCGCCGGCGCCGGGCTGGACCGCGGCCAGCGGATCCTCAAGTTCAACGATGCCGATGTCTCGAATCCTGCCGCGCTGCTCGACCTCGTCAGCCGCCTGCGCCCCGGTGACAAAGCGCACCTGGCGGTTCAGGCGGGGAAAGAAAAGAAGGAGATCGAGCTGACTCTGGCGGCGATTCCCGAAAAAGTCCCGCTCGACCTGCGACCCTCGCCGATCGTCCCGCGCGAGAAGGAACTGGCGGACAAAGACCTGAAGACGGGACGGTTCACCGACAAGATGCCCGCCCACGAGCACGAGTTCTGGGCGTACGTTCCCGAAGATTACAACCCCGAGTTCAAGTACGGCCTGGTCGTCTGGCTGCATCCCGGCGGCGACACGATGGAGGCCGCCATGCTCAAGAGCTGGCGGACGCTGTGCGACGAGCGGGGGCTGATCCTGCTGGCCCCCAAGGCGGCGCAGGTCGCGGGCTGGATTCCCGACGAGGTCGACTTCGTCAAGGACACCGTCGAAATGTTTCTCGAAAAATACTCGATCGACCGCTCCCGCGTCGTTTTGCACGGGTATGGCCCGGGCGGCGGCTTCGCCTGTCAGGTGGCCTTCAAGCACCGCGCCCTCTTCAAGGGGATTTCGACGGTCGCGGCGCCGCTGGCGGCGCCCCCTCCCGACAACGAGCCCGACTTCCGCGTACAGTTCCATCTCATCAGCGGCGACAACGACCCGCTGCACCGGGGCGTGCAGGCAACGGCCAAAGGGCTGCGCGACATGAAGTACCCCGTCGTCGAAACGACGATGGACGGCGCCGGCCACAAATACCCCGCCGGCGACTACCTTACCGAAATCGCGATCTGGATCGACGCCCTCGACCGGATTTGAGCGTTTCTTCGCGAGCTCCGGAAGAGTAGTGCTTTGTCAAAGATAAAAGTCAGGTTGTAGCCACGCTCGCCAGAGCGTGGGACAGCATCGAATACAGGCTCATCCCCCACGCTCTGGCGAGCGTGGCTACCCGAAAATCAAGGTTTGACAAAGCTCCAGGGGCGCATCAAGACAGCGGGCGACCTGTTGCGCTGCCTTCGAAGCCGTCGGCCCGACGTGGCGCCGAACCGGCGACCTCACCAGCTCGCGCCGAGACAATCACTCCACAACAAAATCGACGCTCTT
>JBLMWR010001071.1:0-3013 GCA_050257335.1 Deltaproteobacteria bacterium
GTAGAATCCGGCAAAGCCGGCCGGCAGCGTGAAGAGAGCCGACCCCAGCATTGAGCCTGCCGTACCGTTGCCATCGTATAGTCGTAGCTCCAAAGGCTCATTCGGCTCGTTTGGATCCCACTCTCTATAAAAGAAGGCGAACGAGATGTGAGGATCCTGTGCGATAAACACTTGCCCGTGCAGCCCAATCTCACCGAAATAGATTGGGAAAAACCCCTCCCACTTATCCTGAAGTATTTCGCCGGCATGCACCGCCCCTGACGCAAACAACAGCGCGAGTGTCTTGACCAGCACCGTGCGCATGCGCATGACCGTCCCTCAGTAGCGTTACTGTTGACTGCCAACTGTCTGAGCCGTGCATGCCTCATGCCAGTGTATGGTCCTACCATCGAATCAATGGCTTATTGGTCCGTCTCGACCACAGGCGACAAGAGTTGGCCCGAATATGTAAGAAACGCCGACTCCGCGGAAATGCGTATGCCGCCGGTCTCGCTGTCACGCGGGCCGGCGCCGCGCCGCCAGGCTCAGCCCACTGGGTAATAGATCGGTCTAGGTCGCAATACCGTGCCCACAGCCGGGACGGTTCGGTGGCAGCATCGTCCGCCGCCTGCCGGTCGCCACGTCGCGGCTCTGCCTGCCGCCGCGCCCATTGTTAGGTCGCGCGGGTCGCGAACGCTGGCCTGATCTCGCGGAACGGGAGGCGCGGCTCCACTATTGCCCCCCTTCATCAAAGTCTTCGGTGCCGGTGGAAATACTGGCGTACCGAATCGCTGGTCCCTGCCCTCGAAGAATTCTTACTAGAACCCCACCAAGATCTGCCCCTGGTCACCCCGCGTACGCGCCGCCAGCAAACGACCTACGGCAAGCAAGTAGGGTAATAGCCATCGCACTGAACACGCCTCGCTTGTGCGTACACGGCCCTCATCGACGCAAGGGGGCTAGTGGCCATTCAATCGTGCCCGGCATGGCCACACGTAACTCCGTTACGCCTCAACGGAAAGGGGGTTTTCTCGTGACCCTGTACGTAGGTAGCGGGGCGGAGCCTCTCGCCCACGCATTGTCGATTTCGCAGGTTCAAATCGGGGAGCGCTTCGGAACTTTCAGGCTGTCCATGGAGATCCTGTCGCCACTCGATCCATAGTCGCCCTCTCCCGCCGCTGGTTGGTCCACCCATGCCGCAGCACCTTGAGTGCGCACAAACCGCGACATGGTTAACGAATTCAGGTCATTGCGCCTCCATCTGCTTGGGCCACTGCGGGAAATGGGGTAACCGTGCTTGCCTCATTCGCCCCACGCAGCGAGGGGGACCGCAATGACGATAGTCGCCTTTTTTGCGGGAGCCTTTTTCGGCATGTTGGCCGTGGCTCTGGCCCGAGCCGCGGGCGAACCCGCCCCACGGCCGAAGGTTGAAGGGATAGACGGCCGTTTCGAGGATTCCGAAGCCGGTGAGCGCGCCGCTTAGGCCGGAGCGTCAGAACAAGTCACCGGCAGAATGCTTCGTTAGATAGGTCTGGATCAAGCCACGTTGATAGCGTGCCCGTCGGTCCGACCTGTCCCGCCGGCGGATGCCTGTACCTCTGCCAGGACGCGCGCTCGAGCCCCCTGGGTCATCGGGTAGCCGCCAATCGGCCCCACCAGCGCCTCGTACTTCTCGGTGATGTCATTCCCGCACCCCATCCTGCCGCGCGTCGTGGCGAACGTCGTGGCGCAAATGTTGCGGGAATGCGTAGAAACAAAAACCCCGGCATTGAGCCAGGGTCTTTGCAATCACAAAAGCGGACGCTCAGTTCGCTCTGCGTCGTCGGTTAAGACCTAAACCCGCGAGGCCGAGGCCGAGCAGCGCGAACGTGCCGGGTTCGGGTAACGGCTCGGGCACGCGCCCCGCCCACTCGGCGAGTGCGATGCCTCCGAGTGAACCCGTCGCAAACGTACCGTTCGGGACAGCGTTTCCGTCCGCGTCGAACAGGAAACGCGATATCTGGCCGAACCTCATATCGCCGGGCAGAAATCCGTGCGAACTGACAAACATCTCTCCAGCCGGGCTGAAGGCGAAGTCGAACGGGCCCCTCACCGAGATCGTGCCGTTGCTCACCGGCTGGCCCAGTTCGTCGAACAGGAAGCGCAGGATCGAGTTGTCGTCGTGAGAAGCCACGAACAACTCGCCACTCGGGCTGAATTCGATCAAACCCGGATTGACGGCTGGAACGGTGAACGAGCCGTTCGGCAAGGCATTGCCGGCGCCGTCGAAGACGAAGCGCCGGATTCCCGCGTAGTCGTTCGCGAACAACTCGCCGGCCGGGGAGAACGCGAGCCCGAGCAGGTAGTTTCCGTCGTTCATCGCGATCGTGCCGTTGGGGATCGCAGCGCCACTGCCGTCGAAGGTGAACCGGGACACCGTATCGCCACGGAAGTTCGCGGCGAACAACTCGCCGGAGGACGAAAACGCCAGGCCGTGCACGGCGTCGAGTCCGTTGCCGACGATGACTCCGTTCGGCACGTAGTTTCCCGCGGTATCGATGCGGAACCTGGCGATGCTGCCGACGCCGCCGACATTGCCGTGCCGGTTGCCGACGAACAGTTCGGTCGATCCGCTGAACGCGGCCGACACCGGGTCGTTCAGGAAGGTCGCCGGTCGCCCCGGTATCGACGGCAGGCTGTCGAGCGGCCCCGTTCCCTCCAGGTCGAATAGCAGGACCGATCCGTTGTAGTCCGGATTCCAGCCTGGTGGCGCTTCGGCTGCCGCCAGCAGGAAATTCGCCGACGCGGGCGGCATGAACAACAGCGCGCAGAGGAAAGCGCACGCCGAAAAGACCATCCTGCCGCAGAACGCGTTTCCGGGACTTCCGTATGCAGTGGGCATGACAGCCTCCCCTCCTCCTTCCGTTCCCGACAAGTCTAGGCTGTTCGCGGCCGTCCGGTATTGCACATGCAGCTGCTGTACCACGGGGAACGAGTTGAAACAGATCAACTACTTGAATCTGCAGGCGGTAACTCCTGCTGCGCGCGATCGACG
>JBLMWR010001072.1:0-3292 GCA_050257335.1 Deltaproteobacteria bacterium
GTCGCCTTTCGCGCCCCGGTTGATGGCGTTTTTGCCTGTAGCCGGGTCACTCCGTGACCCGGCGGTATCGGCAACAATTTCCGGACGACGGCGCGAATTGCCGTGCCGCTCGACACGGCGCAGAACATCAGGGGATGCGTGCCTTGCTCCCTCGTCGAGCGCGCGGGGAACGCACCATACCGACCGGTCATGGAGTGACCGGTCTACGTCGTTCTACTTGATCTCTTTGAGCTCGACCAGGAAGTGCAGCGTCGAATTGGGAGGGATTCCGCGCTGAACTTGCGCGCCGTAACCCAGTCGCGGCGGGACTTCGAGCTCGATCATCCCCCCTTCTCCGATGAGCTGCAGCCCTTCCGTCCAGCCGGGAACGACGTTTCTCAGGCTGAACTCGGTCGGCTCGCCGCGATCGTAGGAGCTGTCGAATTGCGTGCCGTTATTCAGCCAGCCTTTATAGTGCGCTACGACGCGGTCCACCGAATACGGTTTGCGGCCGGTCGATTTTCGCAGAATGCGGTAGTAGAGGCCCGATTTGGTGCGGGAAAATTCTTCGGGGGCGTCGACATCCAGGGGACCGGCCCCCGGAGGCAGGTCGGGGAGGTCGGCCTTTTTAGGCGCCGGATTCGATTCGGGAAGAGAGGCCTGTGCGGGAGCGCTCGCTTTCGAATTCCGATCGCGGACTTCCGAATCGCTGGCACACCCCGCCAGTCCCGGCAGACACGCGATTCCGGACGCAAGCACCAATCTAAAGGGAAACCAGGGCATGGATCGACCCGGGGGGGGCAAAGCGAGGCGGGAAAAATCGCGGCACAGAATATGCCGCCCTCAAATCGACTGCAACCCCAAGTTGGCACTGCCTCCCGCGGCGCCCGCGGCTGACCACGCGCGCGGTCGCGTCGAACCCGCATGTCTCACAGAAACGTAGGGTGTGTCGAGCATGCCCACGCGTCGGTGCGGCGTCGCTCGCTCAGAAACATTTCGCATGTTGACAGCGTGTCGCCATAACCGAAAGCGGCTTGCGCTGACGCACCGTGTACTTGCGCGAGCTTGACGCACCCTACTTGAGAGGTGCGGCCTAACGTCGTTCGTCCGGCGGCGGCTGGCTGGCCAGTTGCACGAGGGCCTCGCGGACACGGGCGATTTGCTCCGGCGTGACGGTGAAATATCGGTGGCGGCCCTCCTCGGAGGGCGCAAACTGCGTGATTTCGTGGTCATCGACCCGGATGGTTCCGGGCTTTGAGAGGCCGAAATAGCCGCGGTCGGGGCGGACGGCGTACAGCACCGCCGTCAGGTCCCACGTTTCGCGGTCGTAGGGCATCTTCTGATAAAGCTCGTAGGCCTCGCGGAGCGGGTGATGCTTCACGTAGCCGAAGTCGCGCTCGATGCTCGCCGCCGGGAATTTGATCGCCTGTCCAATCTCGAAGCCGCTGGCGACAAGGGGCGTGGGCCAGTCGGCGAAGACCTTCCTGGCCGCCGCGAGATCGACGAAGACGTTGTATTCCTTTTGCCGGTTCTGGTCGCTGAACATCCCCGCCATCATCACCAGCAGCCGGCATTTGCGGGACACGAGGTCGCGCCCGGGCAGTGGAGAATGCGCGTCGGCGGGAGAATCGAGCAGGCGGGCGAGGTTCGTCGAAAAGCCGACGACCGCGATCACCACCGAGCCGTCGGGCTGAGCGGCCAGAACCTGGCGGAGCAGGCCCACCGCCTCCGGGGCGTCCTTGCCGCTGCGCAACCGGTGCGGATACCGTTGCCCACCGTTTTCGCCGACCGCTTCGGACGGCAGGCGGATGTATTTGCTTTCTTCCGGCGTTTTACCCCCCTTGACGACGCCGATGGGGACCTGGCCGCGGCCGTAAAACGTGTTCACGAGATTGACGAAAGGGGCGGCGAACTCGTTGTCTTTGCTGAGGGTGACGGCGAGCAGCTCGCACTCGCCGCGGCTCTGCAGGGCATGAATGACACCCAGCGCCAGCGCGTCGTCGATGTCGTTTCCCATGTCGGTGTCGAAGATGAGGCGGACCCGGTCGTCGCGCTCGTTCGACTGTGCCGTCGGCTGCGCTCCTTTGGCTTCATGATCGAGCGCGGCATACTTGCGATCGAGCTCGGCGACGGCATCGTCGCTTTCGTCGACGTCAAGCTCCAACCAGTTCCCCGGGTGGCCGGGTTTGGCGACGCGAATTCCGGCGGCAAGCCGCCCGCGGTGGTCTCCCCCGGCCCGATCGCCGGCGACAAGGGCCGCCATCAGCCGGTCGGCGACGCTTCCTCTCGTCTCTTCATAAGCCCGACCCATGGCCGTGATGACCTGTCGGCCGGCGAGCGTGTTTCCCTGGCAGGCGTAGAACTTGCCGGTCATCGCCCCCCAGTATTCGCTCGATTTCTCGGCCCCCGAGGGGTTGCGATTGGCGGCCCGTCCCTTGACGTCGATGACCCCCAACTGCCGCTGTTCGCGCTGTGGATCGCCCCGCAAAAGTTCGGTGAGGACTTCTTCCGGCGGTTTGCCGTCGGCCAGGAGGTCGAGCGCCTTCTCGCCGAACTTCGGGTTATGCCAGTGCTGGGTGCAAAACGCGCCAACGCCGCCGCGGACGTAGGGGACGACTTTTCCGACCGCCGGATATTTGCTGGCGACCGCCGCCCCGCACACCCCCGTCTCGGGATCGACGGCGACGATCGAAAACGTGGCGGTGACGCCGAACTCGGGCCCGTCCGGCGGGGCCGCCTGCGGCGGGGTGCCGGGCGAGGTCTGAGAAAGGACGAACAGGCCAAGGAACATGATGAACCTCTTACGCATGGTGCAGTCTCCAGTCGTTCGTCTCTTTATCAGTTCCGCGTGGTGCGCGAATTTTCAAAGGTCGCCGGCAGAACCCCTCGTAGGATGGGCTTCCAAGCCCGTCCATCACTAAACTCGACGAATCCGACGATCGGTTCGTTAAGCGACCTGCACACTAGTCCTTTGTCAAACCTTGATTTTCGGGTAGCCACGCTCGCCAGAGCGTGGGGGATGAGTCTGTATTCGATGCTTTCCCATGCTCTGGCGAGCGTGGCTACAACCTAACTTTTATCTTTGACAAAGCACTAGCCCGAAGCGCGAGCGAGGGAGAACATCTGCCGACATTGCCCATTTCGCCGACTTTCGAGCGAACGTCTGTTCTTGGCCCTCCCTCGCTGGCGCGTCGGGCTGGTGTGAAAAAGTGCGATCACGTTTGCTTCTGACGGTCTGCCAATCGGCGTTCACGTCCGTCCCTCGCGTCATTTGTCACGCACGGGCTAGGAAGCCCATGCTACAGACGGTATG
>JBLMWR010001073.1:0-3107 GCA_050257335.1 Deltaproteobacteria bacterium
ACCGCTTCACGATCCCCCGCATGGACGGTGACCGCGCCGATCAACCGCTCGATCTGGGGGATTTGACTCTGGAGAAATGACCGCCCGGCGACACGGTCGAACAATCCGTCGCGGTGCCACCCGGGGCACGGACGCAAGCACTTCCTGTCTCACTTGCACCGAGAGCGGTGCCCCACGCCCTTCGCTGATGGCTCAGGGTGTGCCACCCGAATTGCGCAAATCTACTAGCGCGGCGGGCGTTTCCCCAGGACGACTTCGATGTTCTGGTGCGCGCCGTCGCGAATGATGCCGACGCTGACCTGGTCGCCGGCCTGGTGGAGGCGGACGGCGGCGGCGAGCTGGTTGAAGCTGGCGACCGGCTGGCCGTCGAGGTCGGTGATGACGTCGCCGGGGGCGATGCCGGCCTTCGCGGCCCCCGTGTCGGGGGCGACCTGGTCGACCTGACAGCCGTCCGGATGATCGTGGCCGATCACTCCCAGACCAGGCGCTCTGGCGCTGACCACCATCAGCAGCGCCAGGCCCAGCACCGAAAACAGGTTGTGGCCCGCGTGCACGAAGATCGACGCCCAGAGCGATTTGCGCCACTCGTAGACGGCGGTCAGGATCAGTCCCAGAAAGAAGACGGCGATGCTGTGGATCGTGCCGAACGTGTGCAGGATGGCAAAGAGGAACGATTGCACGACGGCCGCAAGCACGACGGGCATCCGCGAACGCAGGGCGTCGTGCACGAAACCGCGAAAGAAGAATTCTTCGCAGACGGGGGCCACCGTCACGGCCAGCACCCCGACCACGACCAGAAACGGATAATCCTGCGAAAAGGCCGCGCGTTGAAAGACCTCGGGGGTGAGCGTGGTCCGCGGCGCCACGCGGCTGAGGACCAGGCCGAGGGCGATCAACCCCATCAGCAGGGTGAGCACGACCGGAATTGCCAGAGCGGCTTCGACGATGGATTTTTCGAATCCCGGCCAGCGAAAGCGATCGGCAAGCCCGCGACGGCGCGCGAGCAGGAGGGGATAGGCGAGCAGACACAATTGTGGCACAAGCCCTGTTACGCCGATGAGCGCCCAGGAGGGGATGCCGGCGACCCATTCGCGGGGCACTAACGCCAGACAACGCCAGACCGCGATGAGCGCCAGCCCGATGGCGAGGTCGCGCAGCGTCCACTGCGGGCGCGGTGCGGATTCCGGCTGCGGCGAGTCATCTTGCAGGATTGAAGACAGGATGGCGACCTCGAATCCACCGACATTGCGGCCGTTCGCGGCGTCGTGAACCGACCGGTCAACGGCTTCGATGCACGCAAAACTGACGGCATCATATCACGCAATGGCGCAATGCCGCAAAGGACTGGATATGGCGGCGGCACCCCAGCCTGGCGAAGGCCTTGCGGAAGTGCCCCGGCCGCTTTGGAGCGGCCGGGGCGCTGGACTCACAGATCAGGACAACCCCGATACAGCCGGTCACGCGTGCGTCAGTTCGCGGACGACTTCGCGGTCGTCGAGAACGTGCATGGGGCGGCGGTTGAAGTCGGGAATGGTGTCAGCCGGGTCGATCCCGAGGTGGCGATAGAGGCTGGCCAGGATGTTGCTGGGGGTGTACGGCCTGCCCTTCGACCGGCCGCCTTGCGCGTCGGTCTCGCCGATCACCTGGCCGGTCTTGAAGCCGCCCCCGGCGAGAACAGCCGCCCCCGCTTCGGGCCAGTGATCGCGGCCGTCGCCGCGCGAGATGCGCGGGGCGCGGCCGAACTCGCCCCACATCACCACCGCCACGTCCCGATCGAGACCGCGGTCGTAGAGATCCGTGACGAGGGCGTGGAACCCCTGGTCGAGCTGCGGAAGCTGCTCGCGCATGTCGCGGAAGTTGCGCTCGTGCGTGTCCCAATCACCGACTTTCAGCGTCACCACCCCCACGCCGGCCTCGACCAGCCTCCGGGCCATCAGAAAATTTTCGCAGTATTTGCCGTATCGGGCCTTAGTTTCCGCAGGCTCCTGCGAGACGTCGAACGCTTCCCGCATCTGCGGAGAGGTAATCATCTCCAGCGCCCGCTGCGTATAGGCGTCGAGCGCCGGCATCGCCCCGTTGGCATCGACCTCTCGGCTCAGGGTGTCGAACGCCTTCAGCAGTTCGCGGCGGTCGCGCAGCCGATCGCGCGAGATGCCTTTCGCCAGGCTCAGGTTCGCCAGCCCCTCGGCTTTGGGAACGAATGGCCGGTGGGCCGAGCCGGTGTAGGCCGGGCTTTCGTTGTCGTACAATCCCGGCGGCTTGTACATCAGGCTCACGTACGGCGGGAGGCCGTCGGAGCGCGGGCGGAGACAACTGACGACCGATCCGAAAGCAGGGCGCTTCCCGCGATCCGGAAAGCCGGTGATGATGTAATGCGGCGTGTGGTCTCCCAGGTCGTTCGACCTGATCCCGCGGACGATCGCCAGCCTGTCCATGATCTGCGCCTGGCGGGGCGTGTGCTCGCAAATCTGGATGCCGGGAACATTCGTGGCGATGGAGTGAAACTCGCCGCGGATCTCGGCCGGAGCGGTGGGCTTCATGTCGTAGCTGTCGATATGCGACGGCCCGCCGCGCAGCCAGATCATGATGACCGATTTGCCGCGCGCGGCCCCGGCGTCCGCGCCGGCCCGCAAGCGCAGCAGGTCAGCCAGCGTCAGGCCCGAGAACGCGAGGCCCCCGACCCGCAGCAGCTCGCGGCGGGTGATTCCGTCACAAAGTATCGTTTCGTGACCGAGAATGCTCAACATGGCAGATCTCCTTATTCAGCCAGCTTCAGGAACCACCGCCTGCATCCAGAATTTCAACTGGGCCACCTTGATCTCGCCGTCGGAATCGAAGTACCGGTCGAGCCACTCGTCGGGCGTTCCCTTGAGGTACGGATCGGCGCCGTGGGCGCCCGGGTGTTTCACGTTGTACCGCCACGAGAAATGGTCATAGACGTCGAGCACGTGCGAGGCGTACGCGACGGCCAGTTTCCTGTTCCCCTCGATGATAACGAGATTCTCGTCGTTGTTGAAAGACGCCTTGTGCCCCAGGTTATGGCTGCCGGTCACGACCACGCAATTGTCCGCGAACGGGTCGATCACCACGATCTTGTCGTGGATGAT
>JBLMWR010001074.1:0-5584 GCA_050257335.1 Deltaproteobacteria bacterium
GAAAGCCGGATGCGGGAAATCCGCCCGTCCGGTTTGGAGGGAGGGGGGAACCGACTCCGTCGGTCCCCCCTACCCTATCATGGGTCGGAGTACTAAGCGCCGGAATAGAGCGGCTCGATACCCTGGCCGGTGGCGAGTTGCAACGGCCGGCCCAGCTTGTCGCGGAATTCGGTTGCCGCGGGGAGCCCCAGCGCCGCAAACATCGTTGTCCCGATGTCTTCGGGTGTGTACGACCGCGTGATCGGGTAAGCGCCGATGCTGTCCGACCGGCCGATCACCTGGCCTCCCCGGACTCCCGCGCCGGCGAAAAACGCCGTGTAGACCTGCGGCCAGTGGTCGCGGCCGGGAATTGTGGCCCCCGCCGTCAGGGAGATTTTAGGGGTCCGCCCGAATTCACCGACCATGACGACAAGCGTTTCCTCCAGAAGGCCGAGATTTTCCAGATCGTCGAGAAAGGCCGCGACGCCGCGATCGAGCGGCGGCAGCAGGCGCTCTTTCAGTTTCACGAAATTGTTGTCGTGCGTATCCCAGGTCTGCACGATTCCCATGTTCGCCTGAATGATCGGCACGCCGACCTGCACCAGCCGGCGCGCCAGGAGCAGCGACTGGCCGAACAGGTGCCGGCCGTAGCGGTCACGAACTTCAGCCGGCTCGCGATCCATGTCAAACGCCTGCGTCATCTTGCCGCTCGTCAAGAGGTTGATCGCTGCGGCATGCTGTTCGCCAAACGCCTGCTCGCTGGCGGCTGCCTCGAATGCCGCGCGCTGCTGGATGACGTCGTGCAGCAGCGCGCCGCGAAGATTCAGACGGTCGAGCGTCACGCCCGCGGGTAATATCAGGCTGTCTTCGCGGAACGTCGGCAGGTTCGGATCCTGCGCAATCTGCCACGGGTCGTGCGTCGCGCCGAGAAAACCGGCGTGCTGTCCGGGCCAGGTGAGCGGCCCTTCGATGAGCCGGTTCGGCAGCGTCACACCGTTGGGGATGCCGTCGTTCCGCGGGCGGACCACGTCATACGCCGCCGCGTAACAGGGCCAGTCGCGGCGCGAGAGAACGTTGTCGAGATCGCTGTCGCGTCGCAGCGGCATCGGCCGACCGGTCAGCGTCTTGTGCGTTCCGGGGAGATGGCTGTTTTCCCTGTGCGACATCGAGCGCACCAGGGCATAGCTCCGCGCGCGGGCGGCGAGCAGCGGCAGGTGTTCACAAATCTGCATCCCCGGGACGCTCGTGTCGATCGGCCGGAATTCGCCCCGGATTCCCTCGGGCGCTTCCGGCTTGAGGTCGAACGTCTCGTGGTGGCTGGCTCCTCCGGTCAGGAGAATCAAAACTACCGACCGCGCCCGTTTTCCACCGCTCGAGTCACCGGCCGCAGCCGTGCCCGGACGCGCGAGATTCTCGAAAATCGCCGGCAGGCCCACCACCCCGGCGCATCCGGCGCGGAGCCAGTCCCGGCGGGTGAATCGGAGCGCAACCTGTTTTGTTGCCGTGTCTTTGTCCGACATGAATAGCGCTCCGCCCCGTCTTGCTGACACATCAACATCAGTTTATCGGCAATTGGGGCGATTGACAACGATGGTGAAAAATGCCCCGCACGTGAACGAGTTCCTCCATACTGAATACTGCGGAGCATCGACGCTGTGACCCCCGTTGGGCTGATTCGAAACCTGCCCCATGATTCAACCTGCACGAGAGTTCAGCGCGTGTGCAAACCGATTGACACCCGAATCGGCACTTCGCTAACATATCTGCATGTTTGAATCTGTCGTAGCCGATGATTTGAAGCGGGTGTTCGAGAACTTTCGACGACTCAGATGAATTCTTCGGAGCGGAATTGATGTTTTCCATCCTTGGACGTTCAACTCGTGGCAGCAAAGGATTTTGCGACGGTCTATCCCGCCGTGATTTTCTCACCATCGGCGGCATGGCGGCCGGCGGGATTTCGCTGGCACAGGTCCTGCGGGCCGAGGGAGAGGTGGGCGCGGCGCGTTCACACAAGGCGATCATCAATGTCTATCTCCCAGGCGGCCCTTCGCACATCGACATGTGGGACCTGAAGCCCGACGCCCCAGTCGAAATCCGCGGCGAATTCAAACCGATCCAGACCAATGTTCCAGGGATTGAAATCTGCGAGCTCTTCCCCAGCGTCGCGCAGGTCATGGACAAGTTCATTACCGTCCGGTCACTCAGCGATTCGGACGGAGCCCATGACTGCTATCAGTGCATGACGGGGCGCCGCAAAGGTGGACGGATGCCGCCCGGCGGCTGGCCGTCGGCAGGCGCGTGGATTTCCAAATTGCAGGGGCAATTTGATCCGGCGATCCCGGCCAATCTGGCTTTAATGTATCAGACCGGCAATCGCACCTGGGGAGAACCCGGGGACGGCGGTTTCCTCGGTGTCGCTCATTCTCCGTTCAATCTCCTCGGTCGCAAGGCCCGGAGCACGGCCGAGAACATGGTCTTGCAGGGAATCACCCTGGAACGGCTGAAAGACCGCACGCAGCTTATGAAGGCGTTCGACAGCTTCCGCCGCGAAGCCGACGCCAAAGGGACGATGCAAAGCCTGGATGTCTACAACCAGCAGGCGATGGGCATACTTACGACGTCAAAGCTCGCGGAAGCCCTGGACCTGTCGAAAGAAGACCCCCGCGTGCTGGCGCGGTACGGCAAGAGCCGCGAAGAATTCCAGCGCGATGGGGCCCCGCCAATGGTCGAAAACTTCTGCCTCGCCCGCCGCCTGGTCGAAGCCGGGGCCCGATTCGTGTCGCTGAACTACAGCCGCTGGGACTGGCACGGTTCGGACGGCATGAACTTCCCGAAATCGCGGGAAGAATTTCCGCTGCTCGATACGGGACTTGCGGCCCTCGTGAGCGACATTCACGAGCGCGGCATGCAGCACGACGCTGCGGTGGTCGTGTGGGGCGAGTTCGGCCGGACCCCGAAGATCAATACCAGCAACAGCCGCGACCACTGGCCGCAGGCCAACGCCTGCCTGCTCGCCGGCGGCGGCCTGCGAACCGGGCAGGCGGTCGGCAAAACGAATCGCTACGCCGAGCATCCCGTCGAGCGCCCGGTCAAGTTCCAGGAAGTCTTCGCGACGCTCTACAAGTGCGCCGGCATCGACGCCCGAAACATCCGTGTCTTCGACCAGTCCGGCGTCCCTCAGTACCTCGTCGACCCCGGCATCGAACCGATTCACGAGATCCTGTAGACGCCCACGATTCCGGGTGCACCCACGGTTTGCGATACGGCCGCCGCAGCCGCTTGTTCGCCTCGTCATCTCCCGCCACCTTTTGCCTGGCGCTGTCCCATCTCAGCGAGCGACCGAGCTGCATCGACAGGTTCGCCAGGATGCAACTGGCGATGGAAATATGCCCCACTTCAATGTCGGCGACCGCGGTAGCCGAATTCGTGAGAATTCGGTGCCCCGATTGCCGTTCGAGTCAGAACTCTCACGAGTTCTGCTACGGCGCACAGCCGCATTTCGTGGGAGCATGAATAATCCGGGTTAGAAAGTCGATCATGTGCCGGCGAATCGCCGGGGCGACGTGCCTTTCGAGGCCTTTCTCTGTCTTGTCCACCGGATACTTGTCGAGTTCCATGACGACGTCGCGGTGGATTTTCTCCCCTGCCCCGACGGAGCAGAATGCCGCGGAACGGCGTTCCGGGCGAAGAGGCTCGCGAACTCTCCCTCTGGGAGGGCGAACGATCGAGGAACTGCCCTACGGTGCCGTCGCCGTGAGCAGTCCGTTCTGCTCACTCACCTGTTCGTTCAGGGTCCACAGGTCGTAGAGCAGGCCGAAGAGGAAGAGGCCGCCGGTAAAGAACCAGATCAGACCAGTGAACCATTTCCCCACGTAGAACCGGTGGGCGCCGAGCACACCCAGAAAAGTGAGCAGCAGCCAGGCGACCGTGTAATCGATTGGCCCAGACTTGTATCGGCGCTCGGCCTGGGCATTCATGCCGGGGATCAGGAACAGGTCGATGAACCACCCGACGCCGAGCAGGCCCAGCGTGAAGAACCAGATCGTCCCGGTAATCTGTTTGCCGTAGTAGAAGCGGTGCGCCCCCATGAAACCAAACAGCCAGCACAGGTAACCGACGGCAACACTATGCGTTTCGTGAGCGGCGGCAACATTGGCGGGCATGGCCGTTCCTCGATTGCGGGAATTGTCTCTCAAGCATAGCGACAGGGGTGGCGCGAGCAAGCGTTCCGCGAGAGATCAAACAGGCCTGTCAAAAGCGGCTCAGGCCGCAGGCCGTTGCTCGTCGTGCAGATCATGCAGCAGCGTCATCAAATCGTGCGGAGATTCGAGGCGGATTTGCGTCGCAGACGGGCCTGCGGGGTCGCCGATGCCCGGGCAGATGAGAAAACATCGTATGCGAATCGAACGGCCTAGCTGGCAGTGCTGAATTCCTGCGCCAGAGTCCCGGTCGCTTGCGGCGCGTGAACGAATTCCCCCAGGTCCCCCAGGAGCTTCCCCGCCCAGCGGTAGATATTGTTGTCTTCCACCTGCTGCCGCATGCGCCGCATGCGTCTTTCCTGTTCTTCGGCCGGCATGGCGAGCGCGGCGCGCAGGGCGCGCGCCAACCCGTCGGTGTCGAAGGGGTTGACCTGCACGGCGTCGCGAAGCTCGTGAGCCGCCCCCGCGAACGGCGACAGGACCAGCACCCCGCGCCCGTCGGTCCGGGCGGCGACGAACTCCTTCGCGACCAGGTTCGTGCCGTCGTGCAGCGAGCTGACGACGCATCCCGCCGAGATGCGGTACAGCGCATAAATCTGCTCGTGCGGACGATGCTCGTTCAGGAGCACGATCGGCTGCCACAAATCCGTCCGGTGGCGCCAGTTGATTTCGGCGACCAGCGACTCGATTTCCTGGTTGAGCCGCGTGTAGCTGCCGATGTTGAGGCGGCTGGGTGCGGCGATCTGGACCAGCACGAACTCCCCTTTCATCTCGGGAAACAGCGTGAGGAGCCGATCGACGGCGCGGAGCCGCTCAGGGATGCCTTGGGTGTAATCGGCCCGATCGACCCCCACCAGGATCGGCTCGTCGCCGATTCCCAGTTGTTTGCGGAGCCGGAACTCCGCGTACTCGAGGTTCGGCGGCAGGCGGGAAGCGACGACCTCGGGGGCGATGCTGATGGGGTGGGGGCGCACCTCGGTCGTGACCCCCGCGCGCGTCACCGAGAATTGTTCCCAGTCGACGCGCGATTCGAGCGCGCGGTCCACCGTTTCCAGGAAATTGTTGCAGTGATACTGGATGTGAAACGACAGGAGATCGTTGCCGAGCAGGCCGTCCAGAAGCTCTGCCTGCCACGGGCAGACCCGGAAGGCTTCCCGGTTCGGCCAGGGGATGTGCCAGAACTGGGCCACGACGAGGTCCGGCCGGGCCGACTTGAGCATCCGCGGCAGCAGGGCGAAGTGGTAGTCCTGCACAAACACCACGGCCGGTCTGCCGCGCACCTCGTCCAGCACGGCATCGGCGAACTTCCGGTTCACGTCGCGGTAATGCTTCCAGTCGCTCGAGTCGAATTCAGGACGGGTGTAGGCGATGTGGCACAGGGGCCAGAGAGCTTCGTTCGCGAAGCC
>JBLMWR010001075.1:0-15727 GCA_050257335.1 Deltaproteobacteria bacterium
AATGGCCCGGGCGTCACGCGCCGCTGGTTGACCGACGAGGCGGCGACGGCGGACATCGTGCCGCTCGTCGCAGATTCGCGAACCGTTCCTCAGGAATGGGCGTACACCTTCGACTCGCCCCCCAAAGGCTGGGCGGCTCCGGAATTCGACGACAGCGCCTGGAAACGTGGACCGGGAGGGTTCGGCACGGCAGGAACACCCGGCGCCGTCATCCGCACTGTCTGGGACACGAAGGATATCTGGCTCCGTAAAACGTTCCGCGTTGGGGAGGTTCCCGAGCGCATCGCGACCGACCTGCATCACGACGATGAAGTCGAAGTCTATCTGAACGGCCGGCCGGTCTTCGAATCGCGCGGGTATCTGGTTGCGTACAAGCGGGTCGTGCTGCCGGTCGAGGCGACCGAGGCGCTCACGGCCGGCGACAACGTCATCGCCGTGCATTGCCACCAGACGACGGGCGGACAGTCGATCGACGTCGGACTGCTGGCCGCTCCCGAACGGGACGTGCTGCAGGGGCTGATCGCGACGCACGCCGATGAACTGGTGGGAGCCGGGACTGCCCTGAAGTACAAGGCGCTCGGCCTGCAACTCGAAGCGTTGCGGAAGCAGCCGCTGCCTGAGCCGGGCATGGAGATCATGTGCGTCGCCGAGCAGGGACGGGAAAAGACGCACGTGCTGATCCGCGGCAATCCGGGAGCGCAGGGAGATATCGTCGAGGCCGGCTTCCCCCAGGTGCTGACCAGCGCCGCACCGAAGATTCACGAGCATTCGGGCCCTGGCGGAAGTTCAGGCAAGCGGCGGGCGCTGGCCGAGTGGATCACGGCCGCCGACAACCCCGTCACGCCGCGCGTCATGGTCAACCGGATCTGGCAGTATCATTTCGGCCGCGGCATCGTGCCGACTCCCAACGACTTCGGCAATCTGGGAGAACCGCCGACGCACCCGGAGCTGCTGGACTGGCTGGCTGGCGAATTCGTCCGCGGGGACTGGAAGATCAAGCCGATGCACAAGCTGATCATGCTGTCGAACGCCTACCGCATGTCCTCCGCCGCGACGCGGGCGGGTCTCGATAAAGATCCCGGAAACCGGCTCTTCTGGCGGTTCAACATGCGGCGGCTGGGGGCCGAAGAGGTCCGCGATTCGATTCTGGCGGTCAGCGCCAAACTGAACCTGAAGGCCGCCGGGCCGGGAGTCTATCCGCCAATTCCCAGGGAGGTGCTGGCGGGGCAATCGGTCCCGGGAAGCGGCTGGGGAAATTCCCCTCCCGAAGAAGCCTCGCGGCGCAGCGTGTACGTTCATGTGAAGCGTTCGCTCCTTGTGCCGATTCTCTCGCAGCACGACATGGCCGACACCGATTCGAGCTGCGCCGTGCGGTTTACCACGACGGTCCCCACGCAGGCTCTGGGAATGATCAACGGCGAATTCACGAACGAGCAGGCGGAAAAATTCGCGGAACGGATCGAACGCGAAGCCCCGAACGACTTGCCGGGACAGATCGTCCGTGCGATCCGGCTGACGACATCGCGGACGCCGGGGAAGGACGAAATCGAGCGCGACGCCGCGTTCGTGCGCAAGCTGCAAACCGATTCGGGAATGACTGCGAACAAGGCGCTGATGCGGTATTGTCTGTTGTTGCTCAATGCGAATGAATTTGTGTATTTGGATTGAATCATGCCCAACACCGATTCTTCTCCCTCCCCCCGCGGTCAATTCTGCCGCCGCACGCGGCGCGAGTTTCTGTGGGAGACCGGCTGCGGCTTCGCCTCGGTGGCGCTGACCTCGCTGCTGTCGAAGGACGGCTTTCTCGGTCGCCAGGCCGTCGCCGCCGACGGCCAGAGCCCCTTCAATAATCCCATGGCGCCCAGGAAGCCGCATTTCACGGCCAAAGCCAAAAGCGTCATATTCCTCTTCATGTATGGCGGCCCGAGCCACGTCGATACGTTCGACTACAAGCCCAAGCTCTACTCGCTCGACGGCAAGACGATCGAAGTCAAAACCTTCGGCCGCGGCGGGCACCGCAACCAGGGGCGGATTGTCGGGCCCAAGTGGGAATTCCAGCAGTACGGCCGGTGCGGCAAATGGGTTTCCGACCTGTTTCCGAACCTGGCGCAGCGCGTGGATGACATGGCGTTCATTCATTCGATGTACGCTGAATCTCCCATTCACGGCTCGGCGATGCTGATGATGAACTCGGGGAGAATCCTCTCGGGCCACCCCAGCCTGGGGTCGTGGATCACTTACGGCCTGGGTAGCGAAAACGAGAACCTGCCGGGTTACGTCGTCATGCTCGACAAAACCGGCGGGCCGATCAGCGGGCCGAAGAACTGGTCGAGCGGCTATATGCCGGCCGCCTACCAGGGAACCGTCATCCGCGCCGACGGCACGCCGATTCATAATCTCGAATTGCCTGCTGGAACGACGCGGGCCGAGCAGCGGCTGCTGCTCGATCATCTGCGCGACAAGAACCACGAGCACCTTGCGCCGCGGATCGACAACAGCGAGCTGGCGGCGCGCATCGCCAGCTACGAGCTGGCCTACAAGATGCAGCAGTACGCCCCCGAGGCGGTCGATTTTTCGCAGGAGACCGAAGCCACGCAGAAGCGGTACGGCATCGACCAGCCGAAAACGGCCGACTTCGGCAAGAAGTGCCTCCTCGCAAGGCGGCTGGTCGAGCGGGGAGTGCGGTTCATCCAGATCTATTCCGGTGGCGCCCATAACGACGACAACTGGGACGCCCACACCGACATGGTCGCCAATCACACCAGGCACGCCGGGAATACCGACCTGCCGATCGCCGGGCTGCTCGCCGATCTCAAGGAGCGGGGACTGCTCAACGAAACGATCGTCGTGTGGGGAGGCGAATTCGGCCGGCAGCCGACTGCCGAGTATGAAAAGGGGACCGGCCGCGACCACAACGCCTACGGCTTTACGATGTGGATGGCGGGCGGCGGGATCAAAGGGGGCGTGAGCGTGGGAGAAACCGACGAGCTGGGGAGCAACGCCGTCGCCAACCGGTTCCACGTCAAGCACCTGCACGCCACGGTGCTGCACCAGATGGGGCTCGACCCGAACGGCCTGAGTTATTTCTACAACGGACTCAATCAGAAACTGGTCGGGGTCGAAGGGGCGGAGCCGATCGAGCAGATCATGTGAAGTTCGGAATTGAGATTGCGGATTTCGGACGCGACCATGTTTTCAGGTATTTAGCCGCGGGGTTTGCCCCGTGCGTTTACGGGCGGGGCGCTTTCGCCTGACAGCCGGCGTACGCAGGCAGCTCGCCGGGACGATTTGCCGCAACGGAATTCACGACTTCGCCTGCTCGTCTGCGGCCTGGACGAGGGCGGCGAGGACGTCCATGGTCGAGACGATTCCTTTGAGCCGGCCCGACTCGTCGACGACCGTCACGCGGTGCCAGTGCCCGTCGCACATGGCGCGGGCAACCTCGACGAGCGGCGTGGTTTCGAGCACCGAGACCAGCCGCCGCGACATCCATTTCGTCACCAGCGCGCCGGCTTCGGCGCGATTGTCGCCGGAATTGAGGATCTGGCAGATTTCCTCCCACTCGGCCTCGCGCGTCCGGGGCCGCGGGCCGGCTGCGGAGACCTCAACCCGCGCCGCCACCGCCGGGACGATGTCCATGACCGAAAGAAGCCCGATCGGCTTCCCTTCGGCATTCACGACGGGGGCGCCCGAAATGTGCAGGTCGCGAAAGAGATTGGCGGCGTGCTGGACGGTGTCAGTCTCTTCCAGCAGCACGAGCTTCTCGGTCATGATGTCGCGGGCCGTCAGGGTGGCCAGGCGCTCGGAGAGGTTGGTCATGGGGCGGCTCCGGCAATCGGTCGAAGAGGTCGAGGAGTCGAAACGGTCGAGAAGGATTCAGCGGCCGCGTCTTTTCGACCCTTTTGCGCTTCTTATCTGCTCCCGAGATTTTACGTTGCCGGAAGCGACTTCTCAAATCCCCGCCGCCGGGATGAGGATCCCTACCAGCAGGTCGTAGGCCGCATGGCTGCCGACGGTGATTCCAAAGCCGCGGAGGACGAATAGCCCTGCGAAGAAGACTCCCGCCGTCGCCCGGAACACGAAGCTGAACATGGTGAACTGATCGGCCGCGGGGCCGACGTAGTGCGCCGCCGAAAAGAGGAGGCTTGTGGCGACGACGGTCAGGATCATGGCCATCTTCCGCGGAATCAGGATTGCCCGCAGCAGACCGTAGACGACCGGAACCAGACCCAGACGAAAGAGGACTTCCTCATAGACGCCGGCGCCGACGTAACTGATTAAACGCGGGAGATTGTCGGGGTGGGAAAGGGGGACGGCCGAATGCGCCCCCTGCGCCATGGGTCCCAGATGCGGCCGGAACGCCAGGTCCTGCAATTGTCCCAGAATGACCAGGCACACGCCGAACAAAACGCTTTCGGCAAGCATTCCGAACAAGGTCGCGGCGGATGGCTTCCAGCGGAATTGTCCAACGACATGCCACGCCGCCAGCAGGCCCACTACGACGACGGGCAACAGCAACGGATGCTCGAAACCGGCCAGGCGCAGACCGCTGCGCATCCAATGGTCGGCGCCGTTGCGGGCCGCATCTCCGCCGCCGTGAACGAGACCCACGCCGATCTCATACGTCGCCAGCAGCGGCAGCAGAAACAGCAGGCAGTGCAACGGTTGCCGGGCAAGGGCCCAGTAATCGTCCGGTCCCGTTTTCGGAGGATCGGATTTTTCCTTCATCCCTCACCAGGGGGCCGACGCCCCCCGCCCGGCGCGGACACGACCGCAGGGTTTCTCCGACCGGCAAAAGTCCGCCAGACAGAAGAGTCCGACTGCATCCCTGATCGGACGATTCGAGAAAGGACATCGACCGCCGCCGATGGCCGACTTGAGCGGGTGGCGCGCCCTGGTTAAAAGCGGCGTTCACGGAGAAGTTGCCGCTGGACCGTCGGCAGCCGCGTTTCCGATATCCCGCCTCACGCACTTCCTTACCCAAGCTCCGCCTGGGAACGAGGGAATGATGCTTGGCGCGCGGCAAAAAACAAACCCGGCCTCGAATGAGGCGAGGTCTGCAAGCGATCGAAACCGAAGCCGCGGATACGGCTACAGCACCCACCCGGAACGGTAGGGCCGGCGGATGACGACGTCGAGCTCGGGGGCGTTGGTGGCCCGCAGGCTGGCCGCATCCCACTGCACGATTTTGCCATCGCTGCCGGGTCCTTTCCCCGTCCAGACCGCCAGGTTGCACAGCAAAATCGTCTCGGTCAAGGGGCCGGCGTAATCGGCGAAATTGGAAACCGCCGCCGGCCCTCCTTTGATGGCCTCGACGTATTCCTGGAAATGGCCGGGCGACTTCACGAATTCGACGTCCGGCGGCTCGGCCCCGCTCAGCAGACTGAAGCTTCCGCAGTAGTCGCCGTGCGCATGCAGCGTGTCCTTTTCGCCGACGATCAGCGCTCCGCTGTCCGGGAGGTCTTTGTCGCCGAACAACGACTTGGGCGGCTTTTTCTTTCCGTCGTACCACGTCACGGGAATGGCCGGACGGGAACCGGTCGCCGGGAACATGAATTTGATGATCGACCACGCCGGATAGCTGTCCTTATTGTGGCCGGCGTGCTCGGCTTCGATCGAGGTGGGGTTCTTCAGATCGAGGGCCATGAAGGGCATGTTGAAGGTGTGACAAGCCATGTCGCCCAGCGCCCCCGTCCCGAAGTCCCACCAGCCGCGCCATGCGAACGGGTGATAACCCGGGGCATATTCACGGAACGGAGCCGGGCCGATGAACAGATCCCAGTGCACGGTTTCGGGCACCTTGTCGGCCGGCTTGGGGCGCGGCCCCCCCTGCGGCCAGATGGGGCGGTTCGTCCACACGTGCACTTCCTTGACGGTCCCGAGGTGCCCCCCCTTGATCACCGCCGCTGCCCGTCGCAACGAATCGTCGGCGGTCCCCTGATTCCCCATCTGCGTGGCGACCTTCATCTCGCGGGCCACATCGGCCATGAGGCGCGCTTCCGAAACCGAATGCGTCAGCGGCTTCTGGCAGAAGCAGGCTTTTCCAAGCTTCATCGCCATGATCGACGCAAAGGCGTGGTGATGGTCGGGGGTGCTCACCGTCACCGCGTCGATGTTCTTGCCGATCTCGTCGAACATCTTGCGGTAATCGTGAAACCGCTGCGCGTTGGGAAACTTCTTGCTCCCGGCGTTGTCCAGACGTGCATCGTCAATGTCGCAGATGGCGACCACGTCGCCGAACTTTCCGGCGTCGGCCGAATCGCTGTCTCCCTTGCCCGCGATCCCGATGCAGGCGAAGCGGATGCGTTCGTTTGCGGAGAGGCTCTCTTTGGCCATCAGCCCGCCGCCCGCCCACAGTCCGATGCCCACCGCCGCGGTTTCCTTCAAAAATGTTCGGCGACTCGATTTGCGAGACATTGTTTTGGACTCCCAAAATGCTGACAATGGGTTGAATGCCGACACGTATGAGCAGGAACTGATACAGTAACATTCGAACTGTTCGCTCGCAACCCGGGGAAATGGGAACATCATGCATCGTCTGATCGCGGTTTTCGCGGTTTTGGCCGTGCCGGTTTTGCTGCGGGTCGTGGAAACCCGCGGGGCGGAGCCGGCTGCTCAAAAATCGTCCACTGCGGGGGCGCCCGCCGCGGCCGTCTCCAAACCGGCGTCAAAAAAGGAGACGGCCAGGGCGTCTTCGAAAAAGCTCTCTCCTGCGCAGGAAGCCGCCCTCGCCAGAATCCGGGAACTGGGCGGGACAATCGAGTACGACAAGAATCAGGCCGTTTCGGGGATCGACTTCCGCAAGAAGGAAATCGCCGGCGATCAGCTTGCGCCGCTGGCGGAATTCCCCGAGCTGAAAAGCGTCGTGCTGTGGGGACCGGACATCACCGACGCAACGCTGGCCCCCCTCGAAACCTTGCAGGAATTGAAGGATCTGGAGCTGGACCAGTGCACTGGTGTTACCGATGCGGGCCTCGCGCACTTCAAGGGACTCGTCAAGCTGCGCTCGATCAGCCTGCGTCAGGCCGGCATCTCGGACGACGGCCTGAAAATCCTCAAGGGGCTTCCGAAGCTCGAACAACTTCATCTCCTCTACACCCGCCTTTCCGATGCCGGCCTGGCCGAACTGAAGGACATGCCGCAGGTGACGCTCCTCGATCTGCGCGGCTGCGCGTACGTTACCGACGCGGGGCTGGAAAGCCTCGCTGCGCTGGCCAATCTGAAGGTACTCAAGCTGCGGAATTTTGGCGTTTCGAATTTCGGGCTGGAGAAACTGAAGGGGCTCAAGAAGCTGCGCGTCCTGGCCATCGAAGATTCGGAAGGAATCAATGACGACGGGATGGAGTATCTGGCCGGGATGACCGGACTGGAAGACATCACCCTGATGCGCGACGGCGTCTCAGACCAGGGACTCGCGCATCTGGCCAGAATGACCGGCCTGACGCGCTTGAGCCTGCGCGGCTGTAACAATGTCGCCGGCTCTGGACTTGTGCATTTGAAAGGGCTCCCCGCGCTGCGAAGGCTCGTCCTCAGCGAGACCCAGGTCAACGACGAGGGTCTTGCGCACCTGGCGACGCTTGCCAAACTCGAATTGCTGGATCTCTGGCACACGAAGATCACCGATTCGGGCCTGGCGCACTTTAAGAATTTGGCAAATCTCAAGACGTTGAACCTCAAAGAGACCGAGGTGGGCGACGAAGGACTGAAGTCGCTGGTCGCACTGGCAAAACTCGAAACGCTGGATCTCAACGGCACGAAAGTGACCGACGCCGGACTCGAGGCCTTATCGGGCCTGAAGAACCTGAAGTCGCTTGACCTGCGATTCACGAAGGCCTCCGATCAAGGAGTGGCCCAGCTCAAGAAGACGCTGACGAAATTGAAGGTCGTGCGCTAATCCGGATGTGACATAGCCTGCGGAACGGGCAAGTTCTCCCGCTCCCGGAGGCGAACTGAAAACCGTTGGTAACCCCGGACTTGTCATGTTCTGCACCCGGTGCAGGCTGCGCCCGCCAGACTTCCGCATCCCTCCCATCTGACCCGCCCTCTCGGGCTTGATTGTTTCTCCTGAGGAAATGTGGTCGCTGTTTTTCTCGCGCATCACGGACCGGGTCGGGGGCCTCACCTCAAGCTCAAACGCCTCGAGGCTCAAGGAATGTTCCGGAGGCGAGGCCCCCAAGTCCCCGCCATCGCCGTCCCCAACAGGTAAACACCCCATAATTGGTCGATACTGCTGGAAAAACCTGTATGACCAGACCGTTTTATGACGATTTGAGCCGCGAAAAGCGTTTCGCGATTTGCATGGTTGCAGAGGATTGCTTGGCCAGCCGATGTTCATATTAGGCAATATGGACAAAACAGAAAAGAACGGCCAAGCCTGCAGCCAGGAGTTTGTTTAACAATCATGAGCTTCAACCGCCTCTGGATTCAAATCGCGACCACAGCCGTTCTGATCTGGGCCTCTGCCGCTGCGCGGGCGGATGAGGCCGCTCCCGCTGCGGGTGACGACTCCGGCAGTAAGACTGGCGCAGTTTCGCCTGCTGCCGATCCGCTCATCGAAGCCGTTAACAAGGCAATCGACGCGACTCATAAGCGCCGGTTGACCGCGGGAGTGCACACTCCCTGGCAGGTCGTCCATGGCATTCTCGCCGAACGATGGGAACTGTCGCTCCTGAAGAAAGAGCATCCCGGCGAATTCGTGAACGGGATCGAATGGATCACCAGCGGGGTCACGTTTGACGGCGAGCCTTTGTGGGAAGCGACTCCGCATGGGGGACGCGGGCACCCGTTCACTCGGCCCTACGCGTTTGAAGGGCACCCGACGCAATTCATGGGCTACATGACGATGGCCAATATTCCTCTGGAATATGAGGTCAGGACGCCCACCAAAGTCATCACCATCCGCGACATTCTCAATGACGCCAAAATGCAGGTGCACGAGGGAGTCGAGATCACCTGGACGCTGTGGGCCCTCTCGCACTACGAAGAACCCGACGCGCAGTGGTTCAACGCCGCCGGCGAACCGTGGAGCATCGAACGCCTCGTCCGCCTGCAGATCAACGAGCCGGTGACCTCCGGTGCGTGCGGCGGCTGCCACGGGCTGTTCGCTCTGGCGTATGCCCGCAACATGTACCTCTCGACGGGCAAGCCGCTCCGCGGGGTGTGGTTCGAAGCTGATCAGAAAATCAAGCGGTACATTCTCGAAGCCCAGGCGCTGCAGAACGGGGACGGCTCGTTCTCGAGCAACCACTTCGCCGGCCCAGGATACAGCGACGATTTTGCCACCCGCATCACCACCTCGGGTCATCAACTGGAATGGCTGATGATCGCCCTGCCGCAGAGCAAGCTCAAGGAACCGTGGATCCGCAAGGGGATCGAGAACGTGGCCCGCGACCTGGTCAACAACCAGCATGTCGCCTCCGATTGCGGTCCACTGTATCACGGCATGCACGCTCTCGTCATTTACCGGCAGCGCACCGTGCCGGGATACCTGATTCCGAAATTCAATTCGCAAATCAAACTGGCTGATCGGGGCAAGAAACCGAGCCCGCTCGAAAAGAGCGCCGCGAAATCGAAGATCGCGTCGCGGAAAGAAGTGACGGCCCCCAAGTTGGGCCAGGGTGATATGCCCAAAGTGATCCCGGCCGGCCAGCAATCCAGGCCGGACGCGACGGAGCCGAGCGACAAGGCGCCGAAATCCGAGACGGAACGGGACACGAAGTAGCCGCCCGGAATTGCTGCACGAATCTCCGCCCTTCGCAATGGCGACGGGTGAAGCGGCTTGCGGACCCTCGCGCGGCGGACCCGATGGTTCACATCATTGGCTCATGGCGGCCGTGCCATCTCGGTTTCGGCAGCGGCAACAGCGCGAACGTGGTCTTCATGTACGCCCGATACGGGTCGCCGAGCGCCGCGATCAGTGCGGCCTCTTCCAGCCGGATCCGGATCGCGAGCACCACGGCATACAGCGGGAAAAAGACCGCCAGCGTGCAGAAAGCATTGCCAATCAGGCAGAAGCCCGCCATTTCCAGAAGCATGGCCAGATAATTCGGATGCCGGCAGAAGCGGTACGGCCCGGTCGTGACCAGGTGATGCCCGGGCTTGAGGTCGATGTCGATGGCCCACAGGCTTCCCAGGGTGCGCAGGACCCACCGGCGGATCGCGAAACCGAAAGCGAACAGCAGGATCCCGGCGACAATCACGGCCGAATGGAGCGGGCGCTGGATGACGAACACTTCCACGACGCTTCCGACGCTGAATCCCAGGAAGACGACGGTGATCGCCACAGCGGTCCATTTGGGCCGGCGCCCGGCGAGATTCCGGTCATGCCGCAGGATTTCGGCTCCCCGCTGCACCAGACAGATGACGGCGAAGGCGAGGAACGCGAAGGGGGACATGCAGACGGATTTCGGAATTTCGATTTCGGATTTCGGATCGCCTGCAACAAAAAAGCCGCCCTCGTCGGCGGCAATTCCCAGCGGCTGCCTCTCTCACACAATCCTGGGGCCTTGCGGGCGGGCGAGTCGGTTCTTCCCCACTGGCAGGATGTGAAGGCCGGGCAACTGAATGCCCGTGCACAAATCACGGCGTGTTATCGAACCTCGCCATCGGCCGTAAGGCCCCCCTCGTGACGCTCCTCGTCGCACATTGGCACCACATCACCTCCCTTCACTCGCGATTATAAATCGGTCCCGCGCGATGTCCACAAGATTTTTCTCGATTGGCCATTTTTCTCGTCCCTAATTCTCATTTCTCGTTTCCAGGCAGAGCTTGGGAACGAGCGTATTACGCAGGGGGCCCGGAAGGCCGTGCTACGGGCGCGCCGAGACCTCGATATGCTCCGCCAGTCGCGGGTCGGTCTGCGGAAAATCCAGGCGGAAATGAGTGCCGCGGCTCTCCTTGCGGGCCAGGGCCGCGGCGATCATCAGCCGCGCCACCAGCAGCATGTTCTGTAATTCCCACCCGGGCGGATCGGCAAATTCCCGGGCGGCAACGTAGCGATTCCAGAAGTCAACCTGCCGCTCGGCTGACTCGAGACCGCCGCGATTCCGGCGAATCCCGACGTCGCGCCACATTTCGGCCCCCAGCGAGTTCCGCAGATCGAGCAGGTTCAACTCGTCGTCGTCATGCGCGCCGCGGGGCCAGTCGCTTGAGAGAGGCAAGGCGGCAAAGCTGTCGGGCACCCCGGCGGCCTCATGTGACGCGCCGCCGCCGCTGCTGCGCCCGAAGACAAGTCCTTCCAGCAGACTGTTCGAAGCCAGGCGGTTGGCCCCGTGCAGGCCGCTCGATGTGACTTCTCCCGCTGCCCACAGCCCCGGGACCGTGGTGCGGCCTTCGGCATCGACGACGGCTCCGCCGATCATGTAATGGGCCCCGGGACGCACCGGAATCAGATCGCGGGTGATGTCGAGACCGAAATCGGCGCACACCTTGCCGATGTGGGGAAAACGCTCGCGGACCAGGTTGCCGTCGAGATGCGACAGGTCAAGGTACACGCACGGGTGGCGGGTCTTCTCCATCTGCACGACGATCGCATGGCTGACTTCATCGCGCGGCGCCAGCTCGAACCGGGGCGAATAATCCCCCATGAAGCGGTAGCCCGTGCAGTCGCGCAGATAGGCCCCTTCCCCGCGGGCGGCTTCAGAAATCAGGTGCCGCGAGCCGCCGGCGATGTACAGTACCGTCGGATGAAACTGCATGAACTCCATGTCGCGGAGCAGCGCACCGGCCCGAAAGGCGACGGCGTGGCCGTCGGCCGTGGCGATGTGCGGGTTCGTCGTTTCGCGGAAAATCTGCCCCGCCCCGCCCGTCGCCAGAATCGTCTGTTTGGCCCAGATGATCGTTTTCCCGTGCCCGCGGTTCCAGACGATCGCTCCGCAGCAGCGACCTTCGTGCGTGAGCAGGTCGATGATGAAGGTCTGCTCCCAGAACTCGGCGTTCGGAAGCCGGCGGGCGCTGGCGATGAGCGCCCGCATCACTTCCTTCCCCGTCGCGTCCCCCAGCGCGTGAGCCACGCGGCGATGGCTGTGGCCCCCCTCCTGGGTGAGCGCCAGTTCGCCATTTTCGGTGTCGAAGACCGCCCCCCATTCGATCAGCTCCTGGATCCGGTCGGGGGCTTCGCGGACGACCATCTCCACGATTTTTTCGTCGCACAGCCCTTTGCCGGCGGCGATCGTATCGGCGGCGTGACTCGAAAAATCATCGACCGGGTCGAGGACGCCGGCGATCCCTCCCTGGGCGTAGGCGCTGTTCGACTGCGACAGGACATCCTTGCTGACGACGATCATCTGCAGCGGAGGCTTGATTTCCAGTGCCGCCCGCAGCCCGGCAATCCCGCTCCCCACGATCAGCACGTCGGTAAAGACGTGCGAAATCCGCTTCGGATGGAAACGGACGAGATACCGATGGGTGGGAGCGAAGCTGAGCCTGGTCACGGATGCGGTTCCACATGGTCGGCAGGGTGGGCTGTGCACTCTGCGTCAGGAGACATTGTGGTGGGCACTGCAAAACACGCGACACGTGCCTGTAACGATACGCGGTCGGCGCAAGTTCTCAAATGAACTCGACCTCCACCGGCTTGGGGATAATCCCGGCTTCGTATGCTCTGTGCAGAAGCGCGTCGACGGCTTCGCGTCCGCGCGGGCCGAAGTCGAGCGTCCAGTCGTTCACGTACATCCCCACGAATTTGTCGGTCCGGACGCGGTCGAGATCGCGCCCGTATTTCTCTGCATGCCGCAGCGCTTCCGCTCGATGCTCCAGCCCGTACCGGATGCTCTGCCGCAGAAGTTCGGTCACCTCCCGCATGGCAATCGGACCGAGATCGCGGCGGATGGCGTTGCCTCCCAGAGGCAGTGGCAGTCCGGTCTCGGCAAACCACCATTTTCCCAGATCGACGATCAGCATGAGCCCCTGGTTCTGAAACGTGAGCTGCCCCTCGTGAATGATCAGCCCCGCGTCGGCTTTCCCCGCTGCGACGATGTTGAGGATTTCATCGAATGGATGCACCTCGTACCTGAACGAATCACCGAGCAGCAGCTTGAGGGTCAGAAACGCTGTCGTCAAGGTCCCGGGAACGGCGATCCGTTTGCCTTTGAGGCTGGCGATGTCGCCGGGCTCGCGGGCCACGACCATGGGACCGTAATTGTCTCCCATGCTGGCGCCGCACGAGCACAACGCGTATTTGTCGGTGACAAAGGCATACCCGTGCAGACTGACGGCGGTCAGCTCGAGTTCGCCCCGGAAGGCGCGATGATTGAGGGTCTCGATGTCCTGCAACGTGTGTTCGAACCGGTACCGCCCGGTAGCGATCTTGTCGTTGGCCAGGGCGTGAAACATGAAGGCGTCATCCGGGTCGGGGCTGTGCCCCACGCGGATCAGCAACTGGTCGGGGGCGACTGGAGACATGCAGTTGATTTCGGATTTGGAATTTCGGATTTCGGATCTTGAACGACACATGCCCGTTAAGCGGCGACGCGCAGCGGAGCCTGCTTTCTCTTCGCTCACCGCCTGCGCCGTCAACCGCGGCGTCAAGTTCACATTAACGGGGGTACCCGGCGGTCGCAAGGCCTCATGTTCGCAGTACCGCCTTCAGGCGGTTTCACAATAAGCACCGCCTGAAGGCGGTACGACGAGCGATATTCCTTGCGGTTCGAGCCGAATGCGTCTACTGTGCATCCCTCCCCATGAGCATTCTCGCGCCACCTGCGACGATCCCGCCGGCCCCTGGCGAGCGCCCCACGCGCATCCGGCATCTTGTGGTCTCCGTCACGGTTCTGATGGCGGTCATCCTGTACCTCGACCGGTACTGCGTCTCGTTCGCCGAGCGGTACATCAAAGAAGATCTGGCGCTCTCCGAACATCAGATGGCGATGTTCATCAGCGCCTTCTTCTGGGCATACGCGCTGGCCCAGGTTCCGGGGGGGTGGCTGGGAGATCGGCTGGGGAGCCGCGGCGTGCTCGCCCTGTACATCGTGTCCTGGTCATTCTTTACGGCCATGATCGGGCTGGCGGCCGGCGCGGTGCTGCTGATCACGATGCGCTTCGCCTGCGGCCTGGGCCAGGCCGGAGCGTTTCCAACCTCGGGGTCGCTCCTGAGCCGCTGGGTGCCGTTTTCCAGAAGGGGGTTTGCCAGCGGACTCGTCGCCCTGGGGGGCCGGGCCGGCGCGGTAATCGCCCCGATCCTGACGGCTTACCTGATGGTGGTGTTCGTCCCCGATTCCACCCCTGCGGAACTGACCGGGCACGAAATCCTCAACGGCGCGGCCCTCTGTGCGCGCCTTCTGCCTCCCGTCGGCGCCTCTTCCGACGGCGACACGGCTCCTGCCGGGCAGCGGATCGTCGACCTGCTTCCCGACGACGCGCATTGGATCGTCGTGCGGTACGGGACGCTGATTCAAAACTACGAGAGGACCGCGAAAGCGATTGAAGCTGAGTCGCGAGGAGGCGCGGCGCTTCGGGGTCCGGCGACCGTCCCGGCCGAAACATCGACCGAGGGGGAGATTCGCAGGCAATTGAACGAGATGCGCCTCACGCCGGACGAGACCGACGTTCTTTGCGCGGGATTGAATGACGTCCTGCGGCGCAGAGCTCTTTTCAGTGACGCCGATTTCGCCGGGCTGAAGAACGTCGAGCGAGAGGCGCTCGAACTCGTCAAGCGGCGGCAACGCGGCCAGTCGCTTTCCGACGCTGAATCGATCCGCTTCAATCGCCTGATGCTGGAGGCGTTGTTTCCCGCGGAGATCGGCAAACTTTACGTCAAGGGCTGGCGGCCGGTGCTCTTCGTCTATGGAATTGCCGGGTTCGTGATCGCCGGAATCTTCTGGTTTTTTTTCCGCAACTCGCCGGCCGAACATCCGCGGTGCAATGTCGCCGAGCAGACGCTGATTTGCGGAGGCCGGCCGGCCGATGTTGCGAAACCGCAAGCGAACGGCGAGAGGTTTCCGGCGCGGGAGATTCTGCGGAGCATGAGTCTGTGGCTGTCGTCGGTGTCGCAGTTCACGACGAACGCGGCGTGGCTTTTTTTCGTCACATCGCTCCCACGCTACCTGATGGAAGTGCATCAAGTCCCGATTCTCGAACGGAGCTGGATGGTCTCCATCCCGTCGCTCGCGGGGATCGCCGGGATGTTTCTGGGGGGGCATCTGACCGACGTTCTCACGCTGCGGCTGGGACTGCGGTGGGGCCGGGCGCTGCCGATGGGCCTGACCCGGTTCTTCGCCGCCGGCGCGTACCTGGCCTGCCTGTGGATCGATTCGCCGTGGATGGCCACGGCTGCCTTCGCGGTGGGCTATTTTTTCGTCGATCTGGGAGTGAGCGCCGTTTGGGCCTACATGCAGGATGTCGGGGGAAGAAACGTGGGTGCGATTCTGGGATGGGGCAACATGTGGGGGAACGTCGGAGCCGCCGTCGCGCCGCACCTGTACGACGCCGTTCTGGGAAGGGCCCCCTCGGTCGCCGAATGGAACACGATGTTCGTCGTCTGCGCCGCCATGTTTGTGGTCTCGGGAGTCACGGCCCTGGGAATCGACGCCACGGTGCCGATTGCGGCTTCGGCTGATAAGCTAAGTGAAGGCGCATCGGGTGACGGGGGCTGACCCGACCGTCGGGTTCCCAGCCTGCCCTTGATTTTCGCCATCGATTCCCGATGATTCTCCATATCAAAGAAATCCGGCGATTGTCACCAAGGAGTCATCACGTGGCTGAACACGTCGTCATTATCGGATCAGGGCCC
>JBLMWR010001076.1:0-5228 GCA_050257335.1 Deltaproteobacteria bacterium
CGTAAGCCCGACGCAGACCGGCGGCGGTCCGGACCGGGCGGGAGGTTTTTCGATGAGTTCGGTAAGCGATCTTTTGGCACTGGTCCGCGAGGAACTCGACGGCGTGCAGGCGTTCTTCGACCCTTACGCCCAGTTGGGGAGCGCCTACGACAGTCTGGCCCGGATGGAGGGAGGCGTCGAATTCAACGACCTCTGCGGTGCGCTTGCGAGCCTGCCCGACTCCGCGGAGCTCGTCAGGATGCTGGAGGAATTTGCCGCGGCCCGTGCCCGGCTGCTGCACATGGCGATGGCCTTTGCCGCCGAGCGGAAGGAGGGCAAATGGCCCGAACTTCTCAGGCAGGAAGCGCACGAAGCCCTGCGCCGACTCAGCGCCGCCATCGACGAGCTGGAGACGATCTGATGCTCAACCGCGGCATCGTCGCATTTTAATTTGGAAGTCCCGCTGGTTCGATTTTTTCACACCCTCTCCGCGTGCCGTTCGCCGCGCCAAACGGGAGATGATATCAATGCTGAACCGCCGCGAGTTTCTGGGCGCGAGCGCCGGCCTGGCGGCCGGCGCGCTTCTGTCCGCCGGCGATTCGACGGCAAAAAACAGAGACCCGACCGCACGGGTCGATTGCCACACGCACTTTTACGATCCCAGCCGGCCGCAGGGCGTGCCGTGGCCCGGCAAAGATGACGAGGTGCTCTATCGCACCGTCCTCCCCCGGCACTTTCTCGAACAGGCGGCGCCGCTGGGGGTCGCGAAAACCGTCGTCGTCGAAGCCAGTCCGTGGGTCGAGGACAACGCCTGGCTCCTCAAACTGGCCGCCGACAACCCGTCGATCGTGGGAGTTGTCGGCAATCTGGCGCCCGGCCGGCCGAAGTTCGGCGAACACCTGGAGCGATTCGCCGCGAACAAAATCTATCGCGGTATCCGCATCGGTCATGACGCCCTGCGCACCGGCCTCGAGCAACCCGGTTTTCTCGCCGACATTCGCCGTCTCGCCGAGCTCGAACTCGAACTCGACGTCAACGGCGGTCCGGCAACGCCTGCCGCCGTGGCGCGACTGGCCGACAAGGTGACCGACCTGAAGATCGTGGTCAATCACCTGGCCAACGTCGATGTGGACGGCGGTCCGGCCCCGAAAGAGTGGCTGGCGAACATGCAGGCCGCGGCGAAACACCCGCACGTCTATTGCAAGGTTTCGGCACTTGTCGAACATGCCAGGCCGAAGTCAGGGGACAAGAGAGTTCCCCGCGCGGTCGAATTCTACAAGCCAGTTCTTGACGCCATCTGGAAAACGTTCGGCGACGATCGGCTGATCTACGGCAGCGACTGGCCGGTGAGCGACCGTTTCGCGCCGTACGCGACGGTCATCGGGATCGTCAACGACTATGTCACCGCCCGCGGCCCGGCGGCGACGGAAAAGTTCTTCTGGAAAAACGCGCAGGCGGCGTATCGGTGGCCGACCATGTAGTCATCTCGGTCCACCGAGATGGTCTGCGGGAGTCGATCGCGCATATCGTGTCCCAGCGACGGAAACCGGCAAGCGCTGGCACGCGCTGACGCCGCAAGGTCGCCCGGCTGCGGCGCAGCCGGGTCGTCTGTGGCGCGGAAGCCAAATGGTACGGCACGGCACAGACCTCAGCTCGCGGAGCGAGATGACGACAATGCTCCGGCCTACTTCCGATCGATCGTCAGGACGGCGTGCAGGCCATCCTCCAGGAAGGTGAGCGTGGCTTCCATGCCGGCGAAAGTACTGAGCAGTTTGCCCAGCGACTGGTCCTGCGTCGGCGCGGGGGGCTGGCGGGGGTCGAGCGCCGAGCCGTGCACGCTGCACTTCATCCCTTTCCCGTCCGCTGTCCGCTCGTACCGTCCCCCTTCGGGACAGAAAAAGTGCGCGCCGTGCAGGCGGTCGGCGCAGCGGCATACGTTAGGAGACTTCTCCATGCCGGGAACGGCCGTCGTACGGCCTGTTTGAAACAGAAATGACCATGTGATATCCGTGACAAACGCTGCCGGTGTCCCCGGCGACGCAAGCTGCGCCACCCGCGGATCGGCGTTGTGCCGTAGCGTGGGAAGAAGTCTGAGGCGGTCACGTCGAACTCCTCAATCGGCATGTGGAAAGTGCAAGCAGCGGACGCTTGCCTCAACGGCGTCCTGCGACGCTTTCCCGCGACCGCCCATTTTTTCGAGAATCTTGTCCATTTCGGCGGCAGTGAACGCGCGGACGGTCGTCGTCCGAACGTTCCCCTCCGCGGCGAGCTGCAACAGCAGCCCCGTGGCGGTCTCGTCGTCGGGAGCCGCGAAGATGAGCAGTCCGTCGTAAGCCCCCAGCGTCCAGTAGATGTTCGTGACCTTGATCCCCATTTTCTTCGTCGTCACCTTCAGCGCCGCAGTTCGTTTCGTCGTCTCGCGGATCGCCTTGAAGCCCTCGTGCATGAATTTGATGGTCGAGAGGTAAGTCGCCATGTTGTCTCCGCCGGGGTGAGTGACGGGTCGCCGCAACGGCCGCCATTCTACCGGCGACCGCGCGGCGCCGGAATGCTTGCGACACCCGCCAGCGAAGCGAATGCGGCTTTCCAGCCGGTGTCCCGCTCGGTACAAATGGGGCATGCACGAAAGTTGCATCACGGGCGACGACGATCGACGCAACGATTCCCGGGTCCGATGCCCCTGCCGGATGAATGGGATCCGCACGCGGTCAGGCTCGAAAGCCCGACGTAAATGACAAGAGGAGGGCCTTCATGCAAATCAGCGGGCGGCCTGAGGACGTCGCCCAGGCGGCCGTCTTCCTGGCCCCGCAGATGTCCAACTTCGCCACCGGGGCGGTGATCGACGTCAACGGCGAAATCGTGTGAGCAGCTTGCGCCAATCGGATTTGATCCAGGAGAAGATTCCATGAGACAGACTTCGATCGCCATTCTCGCAGGACTGCTGGGCAGCGCGCTGGTGACCGGCGCGACGACTGCGGCCGCCCGCGCGGCTGACGCGAAACAGCCGAATATCGTCCTCATCTTTTCTGACGACCACGCCTTCCAGGCCATCAGCGCCTATGGCCATCCCGGCAAGCTTATCCAGACGCCGAACATCGACCGCATTGCCCGCCAGGGAGTCCGCTTCGACCGCTGCGTGGTGCCGAACTCGATCTGCGGACCAAGCCGGGCGACGGTCCTGACCGGCAAATACAGCCACGCCAACGGCTTCTACAACAACACCAACAGCCGTTTCGATGGCTCCCAGGTCACGTTTCCAAGGCTCCTGAAGCAGGCGGGCTACCAGACCGGCATCTTCGGCAAGTGGCACCTCGTTTCCGATCCGACCGGATTCGACGAGTGGCACATCCTCCCCGGCCAGGGGGTCTATTACAACCCGCCGATGATCCATAACGGCACTCAGGTCAAGCACGAGGGGTACACCACGGACGTGATCACCGACCTCTCGCTCGAATGGCTCAAGAAGCGCGATCGCTCGCGGCCGTTTCTGCTGATGTGCCAGCACAAGGCCCCGCACCGTTCGTGGGAACCGGCGCTGCGCCACCTCGGGCACGACGGCGACCGCAAGTACCCCGAGCCCGACACGCTGTTCGACGACTATTCCGGACGGGGAAAGGCCGAGCATACGCAGGACATGACGATCGCCAATACGATGACCGCCAACGAGGACCTGAAATTCGCCGCGCCCCGCCAGCTTACCCCCGAACAGCGCCGCGAATGGGAGGCCTACTACGGCCCCCGCAACGAGGCGTTCCGCCAGGCGAACCTCGCAGGCGACGACCTCGTCCGCTGGAAGTTCAACCGCTACCTGCATGATTATCTGGGCTGCATCAAGGCCGTCGACGAGAGCGTCGGCCGCCTGCTGGATTATCTCGACAGCGAGGGCCTGGCGGACAACACGGTCGTTGTGTACTCCTCGGACCAGGGCTTCTACCTGGGCGAGCACGGCTGGTTCGACAAGCGGTGGATTTTCGAGGAATCGCTGCGCACCCCCCTGCTCGTCCGCTGGCCCGGGGTCACGAAACCCGGCTCGGTCGATGCGCACCTCGTCTCGAACCTCGACTTCGCCGAGACCTTTCTCGACGTGGCGGGTGTCCCGGTTCCTCCGGCAATGCAGGGCCGCAGCCTCGTTCCGCTCCTGAAGGGCGAAACGCCGGCCGACTGGCGGAAGAGTCTCTATTACCACTATTACGAATATCCCGGCCCCCACAACGTGCGGCGTCATTACGGCGTGGTCACCGACCGCTACAAGCTCGTCCACTTCTACGGCGATGACATCGACGAGTGGGAGTTGTTCGACCGGAAGGAAGATCCCCGCGAGCTGCGGAGCGTTTTTGATCGCCCCGAGTATGCCGCGGTCCGTCGTGACCTTGAGCAGGAACTCGCGCGGCTGCGTAAGGAGCTGGGGGTCACCGAAACCGATCCGCCGGCCTCGGCCATCCGCCCCCGAGCGGCGGAGAAGAAGGCCGCCACCAAAAAGGGAGCCGAGCCATGAGGCGGATCTCGCCGCTCCTGGCTGCCGCCGTGGTCGTCTGTTTGTTCGACGTACCGCAAGAACCGTTAAGGCCGCCCCCCCTGGCGGGGATTGGGTCCTGCCGTGCATTTCCGAACGATGATTCGATTCCACATTGATGTCAGGCTCGAAAGCCTGACTTACTGAAAGGAGTGCTTTCATGCAAATCAGCGGGCGAGCGGACTTGACGGGACAGGTGGCAATCATCACGGGGGCGGGGCGCGGGATCGGGCAGGCGTGCGCACTGGCCCTGGCCCGCGAAGGAGCCGACATTGTTTCGGCCGATCTCGGGTCCAGCGACGAAACGATCGGCCGCGCGGCTGCGCTGGGCCGCCGGGCGCTCGACGTACCGACTGACGTGACCCGGCGCGACTCCGTCCGGCGGCTGGTCGAACGCATCCTAGCGGAATTCGGCCGCATCGACATCCTGGTGAACAATGCCGGCACTCTGGCACGAGTTGGCGTCGAGGACACGACCGACGAGCTGTGGGATCGCGACGTCAACACAACATTGCGCGGGACGTTCTATTGCATTCAGGCCGTGCTCCCGCACATGAAAGCCCGTCGCTCGGGAAAGATCGTGAATATCAGCTCGGTGTCCGGAAAAATCGGGGGCGTGGCCTCGCGGGCGGAGGGCTCGAACCGCGGCCGCAGCGGACCGGCCTACGCGGCGGCCAAGGCCGGCGTCCTGGCCCTGACCAAATGGGTGGCTAAAGACGTCGGCCGCGACGGTATC
>JBLMWR010001077.1:0-10170 GCA_050257335.1 Deltaproteobacteria bacterium
GCATCAGGGCGTAGTTGCTGAGGAAGAGCTGGTCGCGGCTGCGGTCGGGCGAATAGATCGCCAGCCCCATGAGAATGTCGGGCGACCGCTTGCGCGTCGTGACGCCGGTCTGCCGGATCACTTCGGGCAGGAGCGGCACGGCCAGGTTGACGCGGTTCTGCACCAGCACCTGGGCCATGTCGACGTCGATTCCCTGCTGGAACGTCACCGTCAGGTTGTAGCTGCCGTCGTTGGCGCATTGCGAGGTCATGTACATGATTCCCTCGACGCCATTGACTTGCTGCTCGATGGGCGCGGCGACCGAATCGGCGACCTCTTTGGCACTGGCGCCTGGATAGCTGCAGGTCACCTGCACGGTCGGGGGAGTGACCTGCGGAAACTGCGCGAGCGGCAGCTTGAAAAGCACCGAGATCAACCCCGCGAGGAAGATGACGATCGACAGCACCGCGGCGAAGATCGGACGATCGATAAAGAACCGGCTGATCATGAAGAAAGATCACGGAAATCGCATGGCAGGCTGCGTCCACCAATTCTGGTGTCGAGACGGAAAAGAGAATTGAACAAAAGCACCGCGGATGACGCGGATACGCGCGGATCAACAAGAAGCAGCCTGACTTGAACGTCCGCGTTCATGAGCGTCATCCGCGGTTTCTCCTCTTTGATTGTGGCCCGGGAGCAATCCGGAACACCGTCTTCATGCACTTGCCGGCCCGCTGCCGGATGCCTGCTCGACGGACCGAAATGCCAGGGGCCTTACCTTATACGCGCCGCGCGGCCTATTTCTTTTCTCCATTCTCCTTCGTCTCGCCCCCCGATTGAGGAGCTTGATTCTCCGCTTGTGTTCCCGGCATGGGAACCGGCGTCGCCTTCACCGCCATTCCATTGCGGACGCGCTGCAATCCGCTGACCACGACCTGGTCACTGGTCGCCAACCCTTCGGCGATGACCCGCAGGCCGTTGTACAGTTGGCCGACTTTGATGTCGCGGCGCTGGGCAGCCCCCGACTGATCGACGACATAGAGGTACTTCTGTCCCTGGTCGGTCCCCAGCGCGGCCTCGGCGACCAGCACCGCCTGATACGGTTTCCCCATCGGCAGCCGGATGCGGACGAACATTCCCGGCGCGAAGACGTACTCGGGAATGTGTCCGAGACTGGTGTCCGGATTGAGGTCGGGGTTGGGAAACTCGCCGCGCAGCCGCCATGTGCCGGTGTCGGCGTCGACGCGGTTGTCGGCGAAGTTGATGACGCCGTTCTCATGCGGAAAGCCGTCTTCGTCGGCCAGGCCCAGGTGGACGGGAAGCCCCTCGTCCTCTTTGAGAGACCACTTGATCTTCCCGTCGCGGATCAGCTTTTTCAGCCGCAGCAGCGAGCGCTCGTCGAGGTCGAACGTGGCGTAGATCGGATTGAGCGAGACGATGCTGGTCAGAGACGTGTCGTCCGCCTTGACGAGGTTCCCGGGATCGATGGCCCGGCTGCTGATCCGGCCGCTGATCGGCGCTTTGACTTTGGTGAATTCCAGATTCAGCTCGGCGAGTTCCAGGGCGGCCTCATTGACCTTCACCAGGCCTTTGGCTTCGGTCAGATCGCCGGTGACCCGCGCCATTTCCTCTTTGCTCAGGGCCCCTTTCCCGTGCAAGACCTTCGCCCGTTCGTATTCTTCCTCGAGGCGCTTGAGGCGCCCCCGGCTCTGGATGACGTTTCCTTCCGCGCGGTCCCGCTCGGCCTCATACGGACGGGGATCGATCTCACACAGCACCTGGCCGCTCTCGACGTCGGATCCTTCGATGAAATTCACCTTCTCGAGGTAGCCGGTCACCCGCGCCCGGACGTCCACCGCCCTTCTGGCCACGAGCCGTCCTGGAAAGTATTCATAATCGGTGACCGTGGCGGTGATCGGGCGGCTGACGTCCACCTCGGGGGGTTCCGGTTTCGGCGGGCCCGATTGAGCCTGCGAATTCCCGCAGCCGGCGATGACCGCGCACGACAGCAGGCAGATCGGCAACCAGCCGGCCGTCATTGCGGTGTAGCGATTCATGGATGATCCTCGGCAGTCGGACGGCTGTATGATTCACCCATCATAGCGATGGGACGATTGCCATTCCTACCTTACCGCCCACCCCCACCCGCAACGGGCCGCGGAACCGGGCGCACGACGGGCCGGCCCGTCCTGATCCGAATTCTCTCCCGCAGGGCGAATGAGGGGCCCTGTGCATTGCTGAAGCTCGACGACATACGATTCTCCACCTCGGCCGAATCAACCGGCCCGGTTGTCGGCGGCATCGACCGCTTCCCGCCCGGGAGGCGGCGACCGTTTTCCAATTCCAGGACACCAGTTCGGCTCCAGGTGTTCGCTTAGGTTGGAATCCGGCCTTCCGACGGCGTTGGGGCCACAGCCGGCTGAAGCCGGGACTCCAGCGGCCTACTCGACTCGAGTCGCCACTCCCGCTTCCTGTTCTTCCTCCAGCTCGAAACATGCCGCTTCCTCGCCGTTGCGGACGTACAGCCTTCCGTGCGCGACGACCGGGTGGTTCCACGTCTTGCCGGTGATCGCCTGAAACTTGCACCGTTCGCGATGCCCGTCGGGTTTCGCATCCACGAGCGCGACCTCACCCGTTTCCGAAAGGATGAGCAACCGGTCCTGGTCGGGAAGGAGCAGCACCTGGCCGTTCCCGTAGCCCCGCGCTTTCCACTTCGCCCTGCCGTTCTCGAGGTCGACGCAGGTGAAGAACGCGCCGTCGAATCCGTATATATGTTCCTGGTGGACGACGAGGTCGTTGTAGTAGGGCCGGATGGCGCGCGTCGGCACCGGCCAGACCTCGCGCGCCGTCCATTCGTCTCCTTCGAGCGTGACTCGCACCCGCTGAGTTCCGAGACCGAATCCCGTTCCGATCAGAAAATCGTCTTCTCCCACCCGCGCCGGCTGCACGACTCGCGACATGCCCCCCTCCAGAGGCCAATTGTACGTCCACAGCACCTTGCCGCCGGCGGGCTCATACGCCGCCAGCCCCTGTTCCGTGCTGATCACAAGCTGGTCGACGTCCGCCAGGCGCGACAACTGCGTCGAGCAATAGCTGAACGTCCCCGTTCCCGAAGACCACCGCGGTTCGCCCGTCGCCGCTCTGTAGGCCAGCACAGCTCGCTCTTTGGGGCCCCCCGCAAAAACAGTGACCATGTCATTCACGACCAGGGGTGAAGACGAAAAGCCCCAGTTGGGAATCTTGGCCCCTGAATCGGCCGCGATGTCACGTGCCCAGATGACGCCCCCTGTCGCCGCGTCGAGGCAATTCAGATGTCCGTTCGCGCCAAGCGCATAAATCTTCCCTTCGTAAAATGTCGGCGTGGCGCGCGGCCCCGGGCCGGCCATCGCCTCCGTGAAGCGGGACCTGTCGCGATGCGACCATAATTCGCCTCCGGTTTCCGCGTCGTAACAGATCACCAGCTCCTCTTCCCCCAGTTGTTCCTGCGTATACAGCCGCTTGCCGACGACGGCGAACGACGACCAGCCCGGCCCCACCCGATGCCGCCACACTTCGCGCGGCGGACGCCGGTCCCAATTCGCGGTCAGACGCACACCCGGCAGCCGCGCGTCGCGGCCTGGTCCGCGAAAGCCGGGCCAGTCACCCGGTTCGAGAGCGAGCGGTTCGGCAATTGCCGCGGATGACGTCGCCGGCGCGCTGCGCTTCGCAGCTTCCTTCAGGAACGTTTCCTCGGGCGTCGGCCTCCAGCGGAAGGCCAGGTCGGCGCGCATGCTGCCGTCGATTCCGTCGAGGCGCACCAGCGCGAAATAGCCCCAGGCGAGCGCAACGACCACCAGCAGTCCGGCCCGCCGGACGGGCCATCGCAAAAACGGCGTCAGCAAAAGCCACGCAGCCCAGGCACCGGTCACCGCCGGCAGCGCGAAGACCAAAATCGGCATCCCGCGGATCGTCGGATGGGCGCACATCAGCGTCGCGACTGCGGTCGCGAGGCAAGCGACGAGCGCCAGCCAGCGGTCTCTCCACGGCAGGCGGCTGGCAAACAGCCACCACAGAACGAAGATCGCCGCGCCTGCCATCGGCCCCATGAACATGGCATAGAAATGGATCATCGTCGCCGGTGCGAGCGTTTTGGCGAGGGTGATGCCGATCGCCTGCAGGGCCACAATGGCCACCCCCGGCCAGAGGCGCAATCGCGGTTCCCGGATAACGGCCGCCGAGGCCGTGCCGGCGGACGCGAGCGTCGCTGATCCGTCAGCCGGCGATGGAGGGACGGGGAGGGGATTGCCGGGGACTGGTGATCCCGCGTTGTCCATTGGATCGCTCCTGCAAAAACTCGGCGCAAACGAATCCACGCGCGTAAATAAGTACGCACTCACTCACATCCATGTCGTACAACGATCATCCCGTGAAGAGCGCCAGCGCCCTCGGGTTGTAGTGCCGCCCGATCGACTCTTCCTTCAGCCCCATCCCCCGCAGAATGAACCACACCACCTGTTCCACGAGCTTCTCGCGTGACACGCCATAATCGACGACGGGTTCGGCCGGCAGAAGGTGGAGCCTGATCATCGCCGCCAGATTCGTCCCGAACCAGCTCGCGACGCGCGGGCGAACGGGACCATCGACCGCCTCGCCGGCGGCAACCGCGGCCTTGATGCATTCTTCAATCCACTGATTTCCCTGGGTTGGCCCCCCCTTCAGGTACAGCCGCGCGAATTCTCCGTCCTCGGTCAGACTCCGCAGCATGAGCCGCGTCTGCAGCAAATTGTCATCATCGGCGGCCGGTTGTTTCCCCAGCATCTTCGAGACGAAGAAATGGGTCAGCAGCACGAGGGTCGAGGCCGACGGCTCGAGCGCCTTCAGCCGCTCGAGCGCCTCCGAATCCTGCTGGACGCAGCAGGCCACCTGCATCGCCGAATAGAGGGCCTCTTTGTTCGGGAAGTGCTTGAACAAGAGCGCCTCGGAGACTCCCGCCGCCGCGGCCAGCTCGCGGGTGGTCGTCCCGTCGAACCCCTTCTCGGCGAACACCCGCCGGACCGCCTTCACAATGGCCGCCCGCCGGTCTTCGCTCGACATCTTCGGCGTCGGTTTGGTTTTCACTGTGGTCTTCATGTCGCTGCCGTGGTCTCCAGTCTCGCGCCCAAGTGAAGTGAGTGTACGCTCACCACGACGTCGCGTCAACCTCGAAAACTCCGGGTGCCGGGACATGTCGCGGCTTCAGGACTTCAGGCGGGGTTTTTCACACTCCGAATACGAACCGAAAACGCGAGCGAGAACGTGACAACGCGATCCAAATCATCGACGACACTTGTGACGGGACGGCCCTTTTTTCATAGACTGATTCTGAAGATCCATTGATCTCGTTCATGTGACGGCCGGCGAGAGCCACATTTGATCACGATCGATAAAGAAGACTGATCCACACCGATTTTACGCTCATCATGACGGTGACACAATCCGATGCATTTTGCTGAACGTCCGTCCTCTTCCGCGTGGGAGTCGATTTCTTTCCCTGACGAGCCGCATACCTTCTTCTGGGCGTGGTTCAAGCCCGCCGCCGCGCCGCATGGGCTGGTGGTGCGCATTCCGGAGGAGACGTTTCGCCATCCGGCGCGGCGGCTGCCGCTCACGCTGCGCAGGCTTCTGGCGGCGGCGGGAGTCGATCCTCGCGAGGTGGCACTGTGGTCTCTTTACGGGGCCGGGTACGATGCGCAGCAGGGGGCCAGTCCCGCTTTCGATTTTCCGATCCCCGAACCGGGAATGGCGGGCGATCCCTCGATCCATGTTTTTCTGCATGCGCTCCCGTTCGCCGCCGCCCCCGCGGCCCCCGTGCCGCCGGCCGCTCTCCGGGGAGGGGCCGATTTCGACGCCTTTGCGCGCATGGACGCCGACTGGAGTGCGAGTGTGCAGCTCGAGCAGCAGTTGGCGGGGGCTGCCAAACAGCTCAACGCGACGCTGCAGCGGATCAACTCGCTGAACCGCGATCTCTCTTTCGAAGAGGCCCGCGTCGCCGACCAGCTCGACAAGCACGACTGGCAGGAGGCCCGGCGGTGGCTGCGCGACGTCGCGGCCCGCGTCGCGCGGTTCCTCAAAGACCACCACATCGGATTGACCAGCGCCGCGGGAAAACGCGGGTCGTTCGAAGCCATTTACGAACAATACGTCGTTCCACGCCGCCCCTTCGACGGCCTCGCCCAGGCCGAGCGCGATTTCGAGCAGTACCGCAAGATGATGCAGACGCTGCTGAACAACATGAACGCCGCCCAGACCTCGGCCGCCCAGGACGGCGAACGCCGGGCGCAGCAGGTCCTCACCCGGATCGGCGCCAAGGTGCGCTCGTCGCGGGGGAAAAAGTGATGCGGATGACCGTTCGTATTACCGCCTTCAGTCGGTGAGGTGAGCAAGCACCTCCTGCTGGCACGATCCGGCTGAAGCCGGTACGACGAACGGCACCGGGGGTTCGCGTTGGTCCAGCCCCGGCCACCCGTCCCTGTCCGCTGCGAGCCACGCCCCCTCGCCTGACGGATGAACCCCTTGCCACGCCCCGTTTTTATTTGGCGCAGGCCGCCCCGATCGGGTAAGCTTGCAGAATGTGGGCCAGGCGTCAGTGCACCTCCCGCGCAGGAGGCGATCATGGTGGAGTTCTTCTATCGTTGCGGTCGCGATGAATTCGGGCCGCTCTCGTCGGCCGATCTCAAAAAACTCGCACAATCCGGCCGGGTCACCGCTGCTGATGAAATCCGCCAGGGGCGAACGGGGAAATGGATCCTCGCCGAAAATGTGCCGGGGCTTTTTCCCCGCACCACGCCTCGCCGGGACCTGTCGATCAACGAGATGGACGTGGTGGCGGATATTCCTTCGGCAGCCAATCCTGATCGGGGGGCGGGATTGATTTCGGAGAGCGATACGGCGGTCGACTCGGAAGCGGAGAGTCGAGAACTGCCGGCGGTCCGACACAGGAAATCAAGTTCGCTGCCGGCACAAGTCCCGGCCGACCCGTCGTCCGCCGCGCTGGTGCAGTGGGCGACGGCGGTTGTCGCCGTATGCTATGTGGCGTCGGCGCTGGGCCTGATCGTCGGCGTCGTCATGCTGCTCGAGGAGCGGGACCTCCAGCACGGGATTTTCGCGGGCGTCTGCTTCCTGGTGACTCTCGTCGGCCTCGCAGGAGGCTGCACGACCAGCCTGCTCCTGTCCATTCGCCACCAGCCGCCCCGTACGTAGAACGGCTGGCCGGCCGTCAGAAATCGAATTCAACGCGGCTTCTCGCGTGCTCTTCCAGCCGGTTTACGCGCTTCTCCCCTCTCCTTTGCGGCTTTGTGCCTGACGGCGACGGCCTGGAAAGGCCGTCCTACGCCTGCGCGGCGTCGGGAGGACCGTTCGCGACGCCGGCGCCGAATGGCGGCTGCTCGAGGTCGCTGAGCGGTCGCCGCGTTTCCTGTGCGTCCGAGTGCATCCGCCAGGCGATCAGCCCCCGGGGATCGAACAGGTCGAAGACGAACCACGCCAGCACGTCTCCGCGGAAGAAGGGGATGACCGCCAGCCCTGCCGCCGGATCGACGCCGAAGGCGCTGAGGGCCATCATTTCGTTGACGATCTCTTCGACCTTGACGGCCGCCTGCTGGAGCCGGCGATCGGATTCTTCGAGCTGAATGAGGAGATTGCGATCGGCACGTCCCGGACGGGCCTTGAAGCGCTCCGCGTGGGTCTGGGCTGTTCGAAGTTCCAGCCAGGCGTCGCGGAGCGATTGAACCAGGGACCGAATGTAAGGTACCGCCTTCATGGCACCTGCATAGGTCCAGAGCCGCAAGGTGATGGTCTGCTCCGCTGCCTGTTTTCGCTGCTTCTTCATGATGCCGACCCCCTTTCATTTGAAATCCGTTTGTGCGCTATCAAATGCAAGCGGTGTGCCAAATGTGGGTCAGTTCCCGCGAGATTCTCCTAAGGAGCGTGCCACCAAAGGGTTGAGTATTTTCAGGTGCGGCGGGTTTGGAAGTGATGTCGGGGAAGGTGGAGGCAGGGGTGCCAAGCTGGCACCCCACGCATGCGCGACTGCCAGAACTTCGCCGACGAGAAACACCCCGCCTGCCTTTTTCATCATCCGGGATTTCCTACTCGTCAACCAGCAGCTTCGCCAGGTGCTCGATGACATCGGGGTTGCGAGGGAGTTCGGTGTGATGCAGCGGATAGGTGTGCACGGCCTCCACGCCGTCGAGCGTCGCGCTTTCCAGCGTCACGGCCATGTCCCCGTTGGCGATTTCGGCGGGCACGACGAGCTTATCCAGGCCGGCTCTGGCAAATTTCGATGCGGTCGTTTCTTCATTCCTGAGCAGACGCTCGAGCGACCGGCGCCCGGCTTCGACCGCCGTCTTCATCAGCAGAGCGCGCGTACGGGAGGACGCCTGGCCGCGATAGATCACATAGCGGTCGCGGCTCAGGTTATCGCGGGGCGCGTTCAGATGCCGCAGGAACAGGCTGTCGGGCTGCAAGTCGTCGCTCATCTGGCCGTGCCCGTCGAGAATCGCGTGCTGCAGGGCCACGTCGTAGCCCAGCTTCAGATCGCCGATAAACTGCGTCGCCTCGAGCAGCGAGCGCAGGGCGGCCAGGTCCGAGCCGTGATGCGGTGTTCCCTGGAAATAAGCGTGGTGGAACCCCCCTCCTTCCACCTCGGCGTAATGGCGGAAGACCAGCCCCCCGGCGCTGTGGCAGACGAAATCGACGTGCTCTGGCGCGGCGCAGACGCGCTGCACCTCGCGCTTCAGGAACTTCCCCGAGCGGGCCAGGCTCTCATCGTTGGGATATTGAAAGCCGAGGATCCGGAATGCGACTCCCGACGGATCGGCGCCCAGGCGGTTCATCAGCGGCAGATAGACTTTCAGGTTCGATTCCATGCCGTGGATGCAGACCACCACGCGAGCGTCGCCGGGGACCGCGTGATCGGCGGCCCGCTTCACGCTCCTGGTCCGCGGATCGAACTCGAACAGCCCGAAGGCGTCGCCGTAGATGAGCCCGTCCAGCTCCAGCCGCAGGCGCCGCAGCCGGTGCATGGCGGTGGGATCATTGGCGAGCGTCAGGGCTTCGCCGGTCGTTGGCGGCTGCACGTCAGGCTCAACCGGCGGAATCCCTTGACGGGGAGGAGCCGCGCGCCGCAGCGAGGCATCTTCCGCCACGGCCCGCCGGCGGAGGGCATCCAGGCAGTTCTCGACGTCGAAGCCGGCGTTCCGGCAGAGATGAATGGCGAACAGGTCGGCCTCATACTGCTCCTGCCGGGAATAAACGTACTCGAGCATCGCCCCCGCGCCGGCCAGGGCCTCAATGGTCCGTTTGATTGCTTCGTCTTCAGCAGCCGGATCCGCCGCCTCTTTTTCTTCGCTGCGGGAGTATGATTCCCGCTTCAGTCGCCGTTTCTTTCGTTTTCCCTCGACATCGCTTTTCAATTGCTCTTTGAGCCACAGCCGCTGATAGACGCGTCGCGCGTGGCCCAGGGAAAGGTGCCCCAGTTGGTGAGCCAGAACAAACGCGAGCTGATCTTGCCCCGAGGGATTCTCGCCCAGAGCCGATTGCAGGAAGCTCGAACCGACGTACACCCGTCCGGCTCCCAGGCTGAAGGCCTCGGGTTCGGCCTGCTCGATGACTGTCAACGCGAACTCGTACTCTTTTGGCCGCATCCGTACCGGCAGGGCTTCGACGAGTTGTGCGAACACCGCCGCCGCGAGCTGTGGTGCTGCCGCGGACTTGAACTTCGAGCGCAGCTCCTCATCCTTGACGGCGGCCCGGCGGATTTCTTCATCAACCGGGAGCGGCGTGCGGGCCACGAGCCATTGGTACGCGTTGCCGTAGGCCTCGACCCGCGACCCATTCCGTTTCTCGCGCGGCCCCCACAGGGCCCCCTCGTCGATGCACTTCCGTTCGTCGGGGGTGAATGAGACCTGACTGCCGTCGTCCCGCGGCTCGTCCGCGGCAGTCGTCCTGGTCAGCTCGGCCAAATCCAGGCTGAACAGCAGTGCCAGGAGCAATGTCGAGGCCGGTTTGAGCGGCGATCGTTGAAGGGGGATTGCGCAAATCATCCGTACGACCACGGGAATTCAATCTCGCCGCCCGTGGGGCAGGTTCTCCAACCCGCCCGACCTCCTGCGCCTCTGGGCGACATGCAGCCGCTTTTATAACACGGTTGTTGGTGAATTCCGAATGGCAAGG
>JBLMWR010001078.1:0-9326 GCA_050257335.1 Deltaproteobacteria bacterium
CTGTGGGACGCGGCCGGCGGTGAATTGCGGCGGACCATGCAGGGGCATTCGACCGGCGTCTTGCGGGGACTCGTCTTCAGCCACGGCGGAACGATGCTGGCCTCGTATGGCAGCGATTCCAGCGTGCTGCTGTGGGACGTCGCCAGCGGCCAGGAACGGCGGAGATTCTCCAACGCTCAGATCCCCCTCTTCAGCCCGGACGACGATTTTCTGGCCGCCGGAGCGACGAACGGCGACCTCATTCTCTGGGACACCCGCACCGGCGAGACGCAACGAACCCTCGACGACGGAGGCTATCCTCTCGGCTTTAACGCGGCAGGCGACGTTCTGCTTTCTAAACGGCAGGGACGCGCGATCGCCTGGAGTCTGGCCACCGGGGACGAAATCCGGACGATCGTCGACGTCCCGGAGCTGGCGATCGTCAGCTCCGACGGAAAATGGCTCGCCGGAGGCGATGAGTCCTTCGGCGAAATCCGCCTGTGGAACCTGCAGCAAGGCGCTTCCCGCCGCGCCGTGAGCACCCTCGGTCCGGTCGCCGCCCTGGCGTTCACTCCCGATTCCTCGACGGTGATTGCCGGAACCCGGGACCATATCGTGCAGATGTTCGTGGCCAGTACCGGGACCGAGCGCACGGCGGCCGGCATGCCGCTGGGTCCCGCCGACCTGAGTCCCGACGGCGAGCTGCTCGCCCTGCGGCGCGGAACTCAGATCGATCTGGTGGAGGCGACGACGGGGACAACCCGGCGAACGTTCGCCGGGACGGCTTCCGATCTCGAATCGCTGATCTTCAGTCCCGACGGCCGCCTCGTCGCCGGTTTTGGGGGCTGGGGCTTCTTCCGAACGTCGTTACGCTTGTGGGATTCGTCCGACGGGCGCGAGCTGTCGCTGGCCGGGGAGCCGTTGGGGAGCGTCCGGACGATGGCCTTCAGCCTCGACGCGCAGCTTCTGGCCTGCGCCGGCGACAGCCGGCTGGTCACAATCTGGGATGTGACCAAACAAGCAGTGCGGCAGACTCTCGACGATTTCCCGGATCGGGTGACCACCATCGCCTTTCATCCCGACGGCAACCGCCTGGCGGTCGCCTGTCATGATCAGACGCTCGTCGAGTGGGACCTGGCAGCGGGCACGGGAAAGACGCTGGCAAAACAGGTTGGGATCGTCCGGCAACTCGTGTTCAGCAGCGACGGCAAGCTCCTTGCCGGCGCCACCGACGGGCGGGTGTTGGTCTGGAACCTCGACCGTGGAAAACCGCCGGCCGACCTGGGGACTGTCGGCGGGCCCCCCACGTCGATCGCCTTTGATCCCTCGGGGAGCATGCTTGTCGCCGCCGGAAGCGAGGGAGTGCTCTGGCTCTGGAGCCACCCCGACCTCGAAAGTTTCCGCATCGAGCCCGACCGCGTCCTTCGCGTGGGACCCGCGCATGGCGTGATACGACGAGTGCTGTGGAGCCCCGACGGCCGACACCTTCTGACCGTCAACGGCAACGGAACGATTTACGTGTTGCGCCTGGCGGATGCGCGCGAACCCTGACATCGACCGGCGGCGCAGTCCGGAGACGATCCTCGATTTTCACCGGGGCCTCCTCTATTCTCTAGTTCATGACTGACTCGAATGATTCTCTGGACGCCGCCCGCCGCCGAATTCAAGCCGCTTACGACCCGCAACTGGTCAAGTCCGCCGGACACGTGCTCGCCGATCTGCTCGCCGGGCATCTGGAGAAGGTGCAGCATTCCGAATCGGCAGTCCTCAACTGGGCCGACCCGTGGTACTACGTGGCGCAGGCCGCGACAATCGCCGACTCGCGCGACAAGCGCCGGCGAGCCGGGGACGTCAGTCCCCCGATTCGCGAGCGGGACAGCGAATTGCCCGCGCGCGACGCCTCCCTCGACGTCCTCACCCGCCGTTTCGCCGAACTCGCCGAGCTGTCGCTCGCCCGGGGAATCAACCTGCACGATCCGCGGTACGTCGGTCATCAGGTGCCCGCGTCCGTTCCGATTGCCGGTCTGTTCGACGCCATCGGCTCAGTCACGAACCAGTGCATGGCGATCTATGAAATGGGCCCATGGACGACGGCGATCGAACAGGCGATGGTCGGTAAGCTGGCGGAGTATCTCGGCTGGCAGGGAAGCGATTTCGCCGGGATCGTCACACACGGCGCATCGCTGGCCAACCTCACCGCACTGCTCGTCGCCCGCAACGTCGCCCTGGGTGAATCCTGGGAATGCGGCCTCGCAGCAGACCATGCAATTTCACCGACACCGACCGCCGGCGCCGACGTGTTTAGCCGCGGGGCTCGCCCCGCGCATTGCACCCCCAGGCTCGTCGTCCAATCCGACGCCCACTACTGTATCGCCCGTTCGGCCGGCATCCTCGGAATCGGCACGAACAACGTCGTGAAGGCGGCCCTCGACGACCGTCGGCGGATGGATCCAGCCAGGCTCGATGCCACCCTGGCCGGACTGCACGCCGCCGGAAACCCGGTCGTCGCCGTCGTCGCCTGCGCCTGCGCCACCCCCGTCGGAGCCTTCGATCCGCTTGAACAGATTGCCGACGTTTGTGCCAGACACGGCGTCTGGTTGCACGTCGATGCGGCGCACGGCGGAGCGGCGCTCTTGAGCCCGCGGCACCGGCATCTCGTCGCCGGTCTCGAACGGGCCGACAGCCTCACCTGGGACGCCCACAAGATGCTGTTCGTCCCCGCGCTGTGCGCGTTTCTATTCTACAAGAACAAGCGGCACAGCTACGAAGCGTTCCGGCAGAATGCGCCGTACCTGTTCGATCCCTCCGCGCCGGGTCTGGCCGAATTTGACAGCGGACTGCGGACCGTCGAATGCACGAAACGGGCCGCGGCGTTCGGCCTGTGGGGAGTGTGGTCGATGTTCGGCCCGCAACTCTTCGCCGACATGGTCGACGTCACATTCGCCCTCGGCCGGACCTTCTACGAAAAGCTGCAGGCGGCTCCCGATTTCGACGCGCTGCACGAACCGGAATGCAACATCGTCGTGTTCCGGCACGTCCCTGACGAGCTTCGGAAGGCAGCTCCCGAGAAGTTGGGCGAATTCCAATGGCAGCTCCGCCGGGCCGTGATCGAATCAGGCGAGTTCTACCTCGTTCCCACGACACACAGCGGAATCGCCGCCCTGCGCTGCACGCTGATCAACCCCCTGACCACCACCGCCCACCTGGACCAGTTGCTCGAAACGCTGCGCCATCACGGACGCAAGAATCTGACCGGCGGATGACCCGGGCGCCGGAGTGTTTGGCCGCCCGTCCGTGGGGCAGGTTTCGAACCTGCCCGTGCGTCCAAGAGGTTCAATCACGACGGGCAGGTCCGAAACCTGCTCCACGCGGCCGGCTGCGCTGCAATTCAATAAAGTCACTGACGCAAATGTGAAGCCTTGCGGTTATCATACGACGCAGAGTCCCGGCGCGCCGGGATTTGCACACAGAGCGCAGGAACGAGACATCATCAGGAGAACGACTTTCATGAGCCATCCTTCTCAACGGGCCATTCTGGCGTGTTTGATTGCCGCGACTTTGACAATGCCCCTCTCCGCCGGCAACTGGGCCCAGTTTCGCGGGCCGAACGCCACCGGGTTGGCCGAGCGCGATGAGCCGCTCCCGGACGAAATCGGTCCGCAGACGAACGTCGTCTGGAAGGCGGCCCTGCCGAAAGGACACTCGTCCCCTGCGATTTTCGGCGACCGCATTTATGTGACGGGCGAAAGCGAAGGGAAGCTGCTCACCATCGCGCTCGATCGCGCCACCGGCGCCATTCTGTGGCAGGCCGAAGCGCCTCACGCAGCGCTCGAAGAGGTTCACAAGACCGCCAGCCATGCCACTCCCAGCCCGGCGACTGACGGCAATGTTGTCGTCAGTTTCTTCGGGTCGTGCGGGCTCTTCTGCTACGACCAGAGTGGGAAACTCCTGTGGAACATCCCGATGGGGCCGTTCAAGAACGATTTCGGCTCGGGAAGCTCCCCGATTCTCGTGGATGACCGCGTCATCCTCTGCCAGGACCACGACACCGATTCGTTTCTGATGGCCGTGGACAAAATTACCGGCAGGCAGCTCTGGAAGACCGACCGCTCGGAGTTCCCGCGCAATTACTGCACGCCGGTGATCTGGGAAGTGAACGGGAAGAAGCAGATCGTCGTGGCGGCGACGCTTCGCATCGTCGGGTACGATTTCGAGACGGGCCGGGAGCTGTGGACGGTGCGCGGCGTGGCGCGGATCGTCAACATGACGCCGGTGATCGGCGACGACGGAATCCTGTACGCGGCGTGCTGGTCTCCGGGGGGCGACGAAACCGACCGCATCTCGACTGCCCCCTTCGCGGAAGTCGTCGCCGCACAGGACGCCAACAAGAACGGCACGATTGAAGAGGCGGAGGCCCCCGACGGCCCCGTCAAGCAGCGGTTCACGCAGATCGACCGCGACAAAGACGGCCGGATCACGCGCGAGGAATACGAGTCGATGCGGCGCGTCTTCGAAGCGGCGCGCAACGGCGTCCTGGCGATCAGGCCCGGCGGAAAGGGAGACATCACCGACACGCACGTTCTGTGGCGGTACACGAAGGCGATTCCCTATTGTCCCTCGCCCGTCCTCTACCACGGACAGATCTTTATGATCCGCTCGGGGGGAATTCTCGCCGTCGTCGATGCGAAAACCGGCGAATTGCTCAGGCAGGGACGCGTCTCGGCGACGGGCGAGTACTTCAGTTCTCCGGTCGCCGGCGATGGCAAGGTCTTTATGATCAACCAGCGCGGCAAACTGACCGTGCTCGACGCCGCGCCCGGATGGCGCGAAATTTCGTCGGCCGATTTCGGCGAAGACGCCTACGCCAGCCCGGCGATCGCCGACGGCCGGATCTACGTCCGCACGAGCGGCCACCTGTATTGCTTCGGGCTCACAAGCTCCGGCCGCTGACGCGTTTCGCCACGCGTCGTGTTCAGCCGCCCCGCTCGCGGGGCGCGTGTCAACGCGCAACGCGGGCCGGCCCGGCCGCTGAACGCGGCGGCTCAACACCGCTCGGTTGTCCCCCGGCTGCGTCCCCTCTACAATCCCGCCTTCCAAATTTCCGGTTTCACAATTGCACAAGGAGCATCATGAGCGTCCGCGTCGGCCATCCGGCCCCCCATTTCGAAGTTCAGGCTTACGATCGCGCGAAGAACGGCACCGATCAGCAGTTCGCGACAGTGAAGCTTGCCGACTTCGAAGGCAAATGGGTCTGTCTGTTCTTTTATCCCCTCGATTTCACCTTTGTCTGCCCGACCGAAATCGTGGCGTTTAATAAAGCGCTCGGAGATTTTCGCGACCGCGACTGCGTCGTCCTGACCGCCAGCACCGACAGCGTCTATTCCCACAAGGGGTGGTGTGACAGCCACGAAGACCTCAAAGCGCTTAGGTACCCAATGCTGTCCGACATGACCCGCAAACTGGCGACCGATTACGGCGTGCTCGATGAAGAGAAGGGGCTGGCGTATCGCGGCATCTTCCTGATCGATCCACGGCGAATCGTCCGCTGGATGGCAGTGCACGACCTGAGCGTCGGCCGCAACGTCAGCGAAGTGATTCGCGTCCTCGACGCCCTGCAGACCGACAAGCTCTGCCCCTGCAACTGGAAGCCCGGGGAAAAGACGCTTAATTGAAGAGCCGAAGAGGCGCACGGGGTTGAGGAGTCGAAGCCTGTTACGCGTGCCAGAGCGCCCCGGCTGCTCCGAAGCAGCCGGGGTGCTGCATCTGCATGCTGCCCGAAGAAAGTGATCCATGCCCCGCATTGCTCCCGTCGCCGAGTCCGAAGCCAGCGACAAGGTCGCGCAGACGTACGAACGGATTGGCGAGATGCTGGAAGGCGCCGTGATTCCGGCGCCGTTTCTGCTCTATGCCCGGGTCCCGGCGTTCTTGCAGGACTTCTACATGAACTTCAAAAAGTTCGCGTGGACTGACGGGCATCTGGACGCCAGGACGAAGGCCACGCTCGCGCTGGCAGTCGCGTCAGCCGCCCGCTGCCCGGCCTGGACGGACTTTTTTGCCGAGCGCTGCGCGAAGCTCGGTCTTGCCGGGCAGCACACGGCGGACACGATCGCCGTCGCGGCGTCGTGCCAGATGTACAACGTCTTCTTCAAATTCCGCGACCTGTCGGGAAGCGGCCTGTTCGAGGGAATGGGAGTGGGCCTGCGAGCGCACACGTTTGCCAACACCTCGCTGGACGCCACAACGGTGGAACTGATCAACATCGCGATCAGCGACATCAACGGCTGCAAACCCTGCACGGCGGCCCACGTCGAGAAGGCGCGCCAGCTCGGCGTCCCGGATGAAGCCATCCTCGAATCGATCCAATGCGCCGCCACGATCTCCGCCGGCTGCGCATTCCTCAGCGCGGCGGCGCTGTGAGTGCCGGCGCGATCGCCGCAATCTCGTCCAGCGAAAACGGGCCGTGTTCTTCGTGGCGCCGCGGGTCGGCCGGGTCGCGAGCGACCAGGACGAGCTGCCCCTGCTTGCTCTGGCGCGAATCGGGAAAGCCCGTGAAGGAGCGGCCATCGCGCAGCGTCATCGTCACCTTCCGGGCTTCATCGATCGCCATGAGGTCGGCGTTCACCAGGTCTGGAAACCGGCTCCAGGCCCAGTACCAGAGCGTCTTTTCGGGATCGACCTTGCCGGCGATATCGACCCATTCCAGCTCGGCCCGTCTCAGGTCCTGGAGGGCCGCCTGGGCACACCAGAGAGTGAGCACTTCCGCCAGCCAGGCTTTCCGAGACGCCACGAGATCGGCGAAGGTCTGCATGGCGCCAAGATCGTGACCCGCCGCGCGTTCGTCAAGGGTCGCCGTTCGTAGTACCGCCTGAAGGCGGTACTACGAGCTCTCTGCCGGCAGAGGCGGGCTTTCGGGTTTGGGCTCGCCGGGAACTTTGAAATCGAACCGGACGAGCCTGCCGTGACCGCAGGCATAGAGCGCGTCGGATTCTTCGTTCAGCTCGAAGTCGTGGACGTGCATCGGGGCTTTTTCCTGATGCAGCACCTTGCCGTCGGGGATCGACAGAAACTTGACGAACCCCTCGTGATCGCCGCCGGCGGTGACGAGCCATTCGCCGCCGGGAGAGAACTCCATCCGTTCGACGAGCCCCTTGTGCTTTTCGCCGGCGTGCTCGATCGTGCGCTTGTTCTCCTGCCAGTCGAAGACTTCGATGCGGGCCAGGGCTTCGAGGTGATCGACGTTGTTGATCTGCCCCGTGCCGCCGATCGCCAGGAGCTTTGCATCGGGCGAGAAGGCCACGCTCCGCACGCCGCCGATCGAATGCTGCCGCTGTTTGGGATCCCAGGTATACATGAGAGGCGTCTCGACTGCCGCGAGTGGCTTGCCGGTCGAGACGTCCCAGACGACGACGTGTCCCAGCTTGTCGGCCGTCGCGAGCAGCCGCGCGTCGGCGGAAAAGGCGCAGGTGAAGAGCATCGAGGGATAGTGCGTCGGGGTCAGAGGCTGATGGCCGGCCAGGGCATGGACCATCTCGCCCGTCCGGGCGTTCCAGATTTTGCAGAGCATGTCGTCGGAAACGCTGGCGACGAAACGGCCGTCGCGCGAGGCCATCACCCCGCGGACCCATTTGGCGTGCGCGTCGACCTTGCGGATCGTCTCGCATGTCTCGCTGTTCCACCAGATGAGCTTGCCGTCCCAGCCGCCGGTCACCAGAAACGGCCCCGCCAGGGCCACGCCGGTGACGTAGCTCTCGTGGCCGGCCAGTTCCTTCCATTCGGGCTTTTCGGCCGCCATGTCGACGGCATATATCTTCGAATCGGAACATCCGGCGAAAACCCGACTCGAATTGGGGAGGCGGGCGATGCCGAAAAAGACCCCGGCATGGTCGAGCTGCCTGGCAACCTTCAGTTTCGTCGGGTCTGCATTCATAATTCGCCTTCGCGCACTCTACTGTCGATGATTCGCCCCAAGCCCACGGGCCGCGTCCTGTGGGTCCCACGCGTCTCTTTAGCTCATGCCAGCACCTCCGGGATCGGCTTCGTCCCCGGGTTTGTCAGCGGCACCGGCCGCGACCCCACAAAGTAATTCTTCTGGTGATTGATCTCCAGGGCATTGAAGATCGTGGCAAAGAGCGCCTCGGCCCCGACTTCCCCGTCGGCGACCTTCATTCCGTCGTCGTCGGTCTTGCCGTAGACCGTCCCGCCCTTGATCCCGCAACCCGACAGGCTCGTGCTCCACGCGCTGGCGAAGTGATCGCGCCCCAGGCTGGGGTTGATCTGCGGAGTGCGGCCGAACTCGCCCAGCGTGATGATGAGCGTATTCTGCAGCAATCCACGGTCGACCAGGTCGTCGATCAATGCCGACATCACGCGGTCGAGGTCGGCACACAGCTCGAGATGCGTCTCGAAATTCTGGCCGTGACTGTCCCACCAGGCGCGGGCCACCTTGACGAAAGGGACCCCCGCCTCGATCAGCCGGCGGGCGACCAGCACCTGCTCGCCGAACACCGTCGGACCGTACTTGTCGCGCATTGCCTGCGGTTCCTGCGAGATGTCGAACAGCTTTTCGCTGGCCATCAGCCCGCGGACCCGGCCGTACGCCGAGTTATGGCTGCCGATCGCATTCGTCTCGCGGGACCGCGCGAACCGGGCCGAAAGCAGGTTCCGCAGATCGAGCCGTTCGCGGTGGTCGAGATCGGTGATCTGCTCGAGGCGGTGGATATTCTCGGGAGTGAGCCCCTTGTCGAGAAACATGGGAGCGTAGCGGGCGCCGAGAAACCCCGAGCCTCCCTTGTGCCGTCCTTCGCTCGAAGTGTACATCGAGACGTAATCGGGAACGGGACTGTCGGCCCGCCCCAGCTCGCGCGCCAGAACCGCTCCCAGATCGGGATAGATCAGCCCCGGCTCCTTGGGCCGGCCGGTCTCCATCAGATCGGTCCCGCCGCCGTGGTCGGCGTTCTTCGTGTTGAGCGAGCGGATGATCGCCGTGTGCTGCTGGCGCTGGGCCAGCAGCGGCATCAATTCCGAAATGCGGATTCCCGGAACGTTCGTATCGATGGCGCGAAACGGTCCGCCGGTCGGCCGGCCGGGTTTGGGGTCCCACGTCTCGAGCTGGCTCGCGCCGCCGGCCAGCCACAGCAGAATCACCCGTTTTTCCTGGCGTTTGATTTCGTCGGCAAAGACGGGCTCTTTGAGGATGTTCAGGACCGTCATGTCGGCGGCAAGAGCCCCGGCCCCGGCGACCGCAGTCGTTCCGAGAAAACCGCGACGGTTGAGACCGTGGTCGGATGAGCCGCACCAGCTTCCGAATTTGTGGGGCATGGCAAATGCGCTCTCATTAAGCGACGGAC
>JBLMWR010001079.1:0-4471 GCA_050257335.1 Deltaproteobacteria bacterium
ACTCCAGCAGTACGACAAGGCGCTCGCCGACTTGTGCAAAGCGATCGAGCTTCACCCCAAATACGCGCCTGCCTGGTACAATCGAGGCACCGTTTATCAGAAGCTTGGCCGATACCAGGCGGCCATTGACGATTACGACAACATGATCCGGCGCTTCCCTCAGCTCGCGGTGCCGTACAACGACCTGGCTTGGGTGCTGGCCACCTGCAGCGACGCGAAGTTTCGCGACCCGGCACGCGCGGTCGAGTTGGCCAGGCGAGCCGTGGACCTGATCCCGCAGCAGGGCGGCTTCTGGAACACGTTGGGAGTGGCCCGATTCCGCGTAGGCGCCCACCAGGCCGCCCTCGACGCGCTCCAAAAATCGATCGACCTCCGGCGGGGAGGGGACGCCTGTGATTATTTATTTGTTTCCATGAGCCACTGGCGGTTGGACCACAAAGACCAGGCCCGTAACTGGTATGAAAAGGGCGTGCAGTGGATCGAGAAGAATGGCGAGCTTATGGACAAACACGAGCAGTACGCCGAGGAATTGAAGCGATTTCGCGTCGAAGCGCAGGAAATGTTGAAGATCAATGAATAGCCATCGCTTTAGCTGGGGGGGCTTGCCCCGCCCGTTTTGAGTCTGCAACTTGAGTTTGCAACCGTTTCGACACGGATCTCAGGCTGGAAAGCGTGACACAATAAAGCGGCCGGTGAGGTCTCGCCTGGCAGCAGAACCCTCACCGGCCCTGGTGACCTCGCCCCGGCGCCCGGTCTGCGCGGCGGCGGCACAGGTCTTCTTCGTTATAACGCAGATCGTAAGGAAATTGAAAATGAAAAAATTCGTGCACGACTCCGCAGCGCTCGGGCTGGCCACAGCCATCGTGCTGATTGGCACGGCGCTGGCGTCCGCCGAGACTTGGACGGTGACTGGCAATGACCCCGATGGGTTGAAGTTTGTCATTTCGGCCGCTCAGGACGGCGATACCATCATCCTCGACGCGTCCTACATCGATCTTTATTTCACCTACTACGAAACCATTTACAGGAGGGAGTTGTACATCGACAAGAATCTGACAATCTTGGGCAATGCCACCAAGATTAGCGCCGGCTACGAGCAGGATTCTCCGCGGGTCTTCGAGATCGCGCCGGGCGCGGAAGTGACGATGTCCGGCCTCACCATCGCCGGGGGTGGAGCCAACTTCGACGATTCGTCCGGCTACGGCGGGAACATTCTCAACTTCGGTACGCTGACACTCAACGACTGCGTCGTACAAGCCGCCGAGACGAGCGTGTATGCCCCCCACGGGGTGGGCGGTGGGATCGCCAACTTCGGCACGACGACTCTCAACAACTGCACCGTGACTGGGAACATAGCGACGTACGAAGTCGGTGGAGGCATTTACAACGCCGGGGTGCTGACGCTCAATTACAGCAAGGTGACGGGCAACTACGCAGAGACGTCCGGCGGAGGCATTTTCAACGATGTCACCGGAACCCTGAGGCTGATCAAGAGCACCCTCTCGAAGAACAACGCCCTCGACGGGGCGGATCTTTATAACCTCGGCGAGTTCAGCGCGGACAATAATAGCCATACCGGCAAAGTCGGACCCTGACTTCTAAACACGACCGGCGAGGTCTCGCCTGGCAGCAGCACCCTCACCGGCCTCGGTGACCACGCCCCGGCGCCCGGTCTGCGCGCCGGCGGCACAGGTCTTTTCATTTTATCGCAGACCGAAATCAGGGAGCAGCGTTATGAAAGCGAAACTGACAATCACTCTGGCGATCGCGGTCGCGACGGCGATCATCGGCGCTGCCGAGGACGGCTTGTCCGCGGCGGGCCTGCCGGTCCACTCCGTTACCGGCCAAGCACACTTTCTCGGAAACATCTACGAGGAGTCCATTGCGATCGACGCCTCGACGGACGAGGCGGGCAACGTGCAAGGAATGATCACGTGGGAGTCAACGAACGTATTCGGCTACGGCTACGGGCCGGGGGAATCAGGATATCCCTGGTACATCGCCGTCGACGTCTTGGAAGTGTCGGGGAATCTCGCCTACGTGGAAGGGATCGTCGTCGGCTCGCCCCAAGTGCCCGAGGACGTGGGCACGGCAGTGGTGTTTATGATTGAAGACAACGGCGACGGCCAGAGCGGCACGCCCGACGTCATCTTCTGGGATGGGAATGCCCCGCAGCCAATCGACGCCGGGAACTTCACCGTCCGTTAACCGTCAAGCCGACAACAAGTAAAAACGGCCGGTGAGGTCTCGCCTGGCAGCAGAACCCTCACCGGCCTTGTGGCTTCGCCCCGGCGCTCGGTTGGCGCGCCGGGAACGCAGTTGACAGGAAAATGCGGCGAGACAAATGGATCACCGAACTGCGCTGACGATCATCTCCAACTCAGATATTCCCTCGGGATCAAAGTGGTGCGGCCCACGTGTAAAGTGATCAGGAAATACCGCGCTACGGCCGGAGTCACTGCGTCGGCGACGTTCTGATTCGATGTCTCCTGCGCCGGGCGGGTTGACCTGCACGCTACATTGCCTGCCCCTGCCTGATTCAAGATTCGTCGTCAGTGGCCGGATCGATGATCGACACCTTGAACAGCGTCGCACTCTTTACGCCGTCAACGTCGTGCCCGAAACCACCGACGATCACTGGTTGCCCAAGTTTCACGGCGATCATCGTGTGTACGGATCGCCGGTTGACAATCTCTTTGTCATCAGCGTGGTCGTAGTTCTCAGCTCGCAGGTCGAAGTAGAATTCGTTCGGCTTTTCCTCTTGCCGGCACACGCCGCGAACAGCCAGCGTCGAATTCCCAATGCGAGCGCGTCCACGGAAGTGCGTACCGGGTTGGACCATAATTTCGAGTGACGAAAGCAAAGTCTGGTCGGATTCCTTGACCGGTTCCTTGCCCAATTCCTTGAAGTCGATGTTTCGGCAGGCCACGACATCGATACGCAGGAGCAGATCGCCAGCGCTGGCGAAATTTGGAAAAGCGACTGCAACGAGCAACACGGCAAATCGTAACATTGGCAATCCTCCTGCGGGGGCATACCACGCTTCGGAGATTCGATCAAGTTCAGCGTAAGCGCGTTGAGCCTCGCCCCGTTCGCCGGCCGTCGCGTCCCGCCGAACGCCGGCCGGAACGGCCGCTCGCCCTGGCCAACGCCCGTTGAATTTCTGGTGGCGTCGCGCGACCACGCCGCGGTTCTCTGGCCAGATTGCGGCCCATTTCTCGCGCTCTCCCGGCCCGCGAGAAACATTCGGAATTCCGGCTGAATTCAGCGGAAACTGGCTGGATGTCCTCGCGCCCCCGAGGCAACTGCGTGCTCGTTGCGTGACGTAAACCATTACGCCAAAAGGAGAAACGAGCATGACAAACGAACGCGAAGACCTCGAAATCGGCGACGACCTCACGATCACGAAGACCACGCGGCGGGCAGCGGGGGCCGGGACGTGGGTTTGCGGACGCATGAACGGCCACCGCTTCGACGCCCTGGTGTTCCCCGAACACGCCGAGAACCCCGACTACGAATTGGGCGACAGCCGAATCAGCAAGCTCTGGGTGCAGCGCCTCGCCGACAAGACCGAGGTCGCCAATTTCGATCGCGGCTGGGATGTGCGACCGACGACCGATGAGGCGGCGGCGATCGTCGATTTCCTCGCCGCGGGACTGGCCGACCACATTTTCGGATTCGACGACTAACCGACCGAGGAGACAACCATGCGCGAGATCACCTTCAAAGCAATCGAATTCCCGAGTGCGTTCGAGGCGCTCCAGCACACCGAGGCCGCGGGCGGCGAGGCCGTTCTTCTCGATGGCCGGAACTTCGTGATGACGAAGGCCGAGGCCGACCGCATCGCCGCCGCGGGAGTCGAGTTCGCGTACCTCGTCCAGCACGAGATGCCCGACGGCGACTGGCGCATCATGACCATCCCCGTGAACTGAAAGGACCAGACCATGACCACGTTCTACGTTGCCACGCGAGCCCGCTACGTCCTCGTCGAAGCCGCCGACGAAGCCGAGGCCCGCCGCCTGGGTAAAGCCGCCCTTCAGCAACTGCATGCCGAAGTCGCCCAGCACATCGGCCGCGACCTGCCGGTCGAAATTCACGTGGTACGCCCCGCCACCGAGGACGAGATCGAGTTGCAGAACTGGCACCGCGAGATGACCGGCGACGCGTAAGCCGAAACGCCCCACGCGGGGCGTCGTCGCGGGGTAGTTCCCGCGACCTGACGACGGCAGCCAACCGCGAAACATCATGACGAAGGGGAGAAACGATCATGGCGACCAAGACCAAGAAGACCACGACGACGAAAGCGAAGCAGGCCAAGGCGACCAAAGTGGCGAAGGCCAAGGCGGTCGCCAAGGCCGACGGCAAGATGAGCCAGATCGAGGCGGCGATCAAGGTTCTGGCCGAGGCCAGGAAGCCGATGAACTGCAAGGCGATGGTCGAGGCAATGGCTGCGAAAAAGTACTGGTCGAGC
>JBLMWR010001080.1:0-8233 GCA_050257335.1 Deltaproteobacteria bacterium
CACGAAATGCGGCAGTGCGCCGTAGCAGAACTCGTGAGAGTTCTGACTCCAACGGTAATCGGGGCACCGAATTCTCACGAATTCGGCTACCGCGGCGTGATTAATCCGGGCTAAACCAGCGATTCCAGCAGATTGACATCTGGCTGACGACGTATCCGATTGAGGTATTGCAGACGCTCCGCGGCGGAGGCCCACGAGGAAGCGGGAATGGCGAAGCGCCTGCACAACGGTGATGCCTCGATCCACGTGGCGAAGTTCATCGCGGCATTACGCGCTCGTGATGCATTGTCACGTCCCGCCCGGGGGGTTCCCGCGCCGAGGGTCGGAATAGCGCATCGCGCTGGCTTCATTCGCCGCCGTCGTCTACCATGACGGAGGTCCGGAAAGGGGACGAGCCATGGCGCGGCGCGGTTATCGGTCGATCCTGTCGGGTTTGTGCGGGGCACTCGTGGCTTCGGCGTGTCTGGCTCCGGGCCCTGGAGAGGCCGATCCGACCGTCCCCAAGACGGTGGAAACGAGCGGCCTGGAGTTCATCACGCCCGCAGTGCAGCAGTCGATCAACCGCGGGCTCGAATACCTTGCCGCCAACCAGAACGAAGACGGTTCGCTCGGGTCGGGGAGCACTTACCGCCGTCATGTCGCCGTCACGGCTTTGGGGGGCATCGCCTTTCTGGCGGCAGGCAATACGCCGAACCGGGGGAAATATGGCAAGAATGTCGAGAAGGTGGTGCAATATCTTCTGGCCTGCACCGATGCCACGGGGCTGATTTCGGCCCTCGAACACCGTCAGCAGAACCCCATGTACGGGCACGGGTTCGCCACGCTGTTTCTGGCCGAGGTTTACGGGATGACGCAGCGCCCCGACATCCGCGAGAAGCTCAAGCTGGCCGTCAACCTGATCGTCAACACCCAGAACAAGGAGGGGGGCTGGCGGTATTTTCCCGTGCGGCGCGAGGCCGACATCTCGGTGACGGTCTGCCAGATCATCGCCCTGCGGGCGGCGCGCAACGCGGGCATCTTCGTCCCCAAGAGCACCGTCGAGCTGTGCACCAAATACGTCAAGAGCTGCCAGAACGCCGACGGCGGATTCATGTACCAGAAGCTCACTAACACGCAGAGCATCTGGCCGCGCACCGCCGCCGGGCTGGTCGCCCTGTACAGCGCGGGGATCTATGAAGGGAAGGAAATCGATCAGGGACTGAAGTTCCTCACGAATCACATGCCGCGCGGCGAGCTGTTCCGCCTCGAAGCGTTCTATTTCTACGGCCATTACTACGCCGTGCAGGCGATGTGGCACGCCGGCGGGCAATACTGGCGCGACTGGTACCCGGCGATTCGCGACGAGCTGCTCGGTCGGCAGGTGCAGGACGGAAGCTGGCCCGACATCACGGTCAACAGCGAGTACGGGACCGCTATGGCCTGCATCGTGCTTCAGATGCCGAACAATTATTTACCGATCTTTCAGCGATGACCGGGTCCTTGCGAGTGAACTTGAATTTCTCGCTGAACCGCAGGCATCACTCGCGACCGGATCGGACGGCGTATGCGATTGGTAACCGCCGGTCGCTTGCGGTTTCGCCCTTTGCCGACGTGGTATGAATATTAAGCTCTTCACCCGCCCCCCCGTGCCCCCCCTTGCCAAGGGAGGGAGACGTGGACCGTTGCCGCAAGCCGGAATCTGCCTGGTTCTCGTCCTTGCCGGGTTTTGCGCCGCGCCGGATCTGGCGGCGGACGAGGGGGCGGGGCGGAATGTGGTGGTCACCGATTACCAGGGGAAAGTCCAGACCGGGGCGCTCACCGAACTCGGGTCAGGACAATTGGCACTCGGGAACATCGAGCAGGTGCGGCTCAAGACGAGGAACCTGGTCTCTTTGAAGATCAAAGACCGCACGTCCGCCATCGCGGCGTCCGATCCGCTGGTGATTCTTGCCGGAGGCGACCTCCTGGCGCTGCGCCCCGACGCGATCGACGAGGAATCGGTGACCGCCCGCTGGGTGCGGTTTCCGACGTGGCCGGCGGTGAAGGTGCCGCTGGAATCGGTGCGCGGTCTGCTCCTCAGCCGGCCCTCCGACGCAGCGGCCGGCGCCCGGGTCCTCAACCAGTTGCTGGAATATCGCGATCCGCAGGACGCCGTCATCATGGCCAACGGCGACACGCTGGCGGGCGAATTCGCCAGCCTGGACGAAAAACATCTCGTGCTGGAAACTCCCCTGGGGAAATCTTCCGTCGACCGTTCCGGAATCCGGGCCGTCATCTTCAACCCGACTCTCACGAACGCGGAAACGCTGAAAGGGGAGGGGGCCCTGATTTCGCTCGTTGACGGCAGCCGGTTTCACGCACGGGATCTGAAGTTCGGAGCGCTCGATCGCCTTACCTTAAGAACGCTGTTCGGGGTCGAGCTTGAATTGCCCCTGGGGAGCATCGAATCGCTGAGATTTCTCGGCGGCTGCGCGGCGTATCTTTCCGACCTCGCGCCGGCCGAATTCAAATTCGAGCCCTTCCTCGATCTGGCATGGCCAATGCGGAATGACCGGAACGTGTCGGGCGGTTTCCTGACGCTGCGCGGCGTCGAATACCCGAAGGGACTGGGAGTCCACAGCCGCAGCAGCGCCACGTATCGCCTCGACGGCAGGTTCCGGTGGTTTCACGCGGTTCTCGGAATCGACGACGAGACCGGCGGCAAGGGGAGCGTCGTGTTCGAGGTGCTGGCCGATGGAAAGAGCATCTATAAAAGCGACGTGCTGACGGGAAGCAACCCCCCGGTCGTGCTGGACCGTCTCGACGTCTCCGGGGCGAAAATGCTCACGCTGCGCGTCGACTACGCCACCCTGGGCGACATCCAGGACCACGCCGACTGGTGCGACGCCGCGCTCATCCGGTAGGGAAATCAGATATCGACAATCACCTCCGCCAGCCAGCCTTCATCCGTCTGCTCGACCTTCAGCCCGTGATACGTGATCGCCTTGATCTCGTGGGTCAGGCGATGGCGGGCCGGATCGAGCGGTTCGCCGCGGGCGGTGGCCGCAAGGCCGTCTGCCGTCATCTGCACGTCGAATTGCGAAAACGCCAGCCGCTGGGTGTCGCACACGTAGAGCAGCTCGTTAAGCCAGTCGAACAGAAGATACGTGCGGTCGCTCCCTGAAATGTGAAATTCGCGGGTCACGACCGCCTGTACGGAAGCGGGGTCTTCGACGACCATCGCAAACAGGCCGCGGCCGGCGTCGGCCATAAGTTCCGACAGCGTGGGGGCGCGGACGCGCAGCCCCAGGTCGGCCGTGTGTTCGAAGATTTCGTACATGTGCGCCAGCTCTCCGATGTTTTGTCAAAACGCGAGCTGCCGGTTATTGTGGCACGATTCGCGGTCGCGGACAATCCGGAGTTTGTCGTGCCGCCTTCAGGCGGTTCGTTCGTTTCGAATGTTCACAATGCACTGCTTGACAGTGAAGACCCCCGCCTGAAGGGGGTGCTACGAGCATGAAACCCGACTCGTCTCATGCACACCGCGTCCGCGACAGGCTTCTGCTGCTCGCGGCGGCGGCGCTGTGGAGCACTAGCGGGTTGTTGATGAAGAGTCCGCCGCTGGAAGCCATTCCCATAGGCGAGCGCGGTCCGCTCATCGCCTGCTTCCGGGCCTTGTTCGCCGGCCTGTGCCTGATTCCGTTCGTCAACTGGCGGCGCGCCCGCTTCACGCGGCAGATGCTGCCGATGGTGATTGCCTTCGCTGCCATGAATTTCCTGTTCGTCGCAGCCATGACCCGGGCCACGGCGGCAGCAGCCATTTTTCTGCAGTACACGGGGATCGGCTGGGCCTTTCTGTTCGGGGTCCTATTCCTGAAGGAGAGCGTCACTCGTGAAAATCTCGCGGCGCTCGCCTTCGGGCTGGCGGGGATCGCCTGGATCGTCGGCGGCGAATGGCACGGCACCCAGTTCGTGGGGACCGTGCTCGCGCTCGGCAGCGGCCTGGCTTATGGCGCGGTGGTCGCCTCGCTGCGGGCCCTGCGCGAAGAAGACTCGGCATGGCTGGTGGTCCTCAATCATCTGGTCAGCGCCGCCGTGCTCCTTCCGTGGGTCCTCACGCGGGGACTCATCCCGTCGGGAACTCAATGGGCGGTGATCGCCATCCTGGGGGCGTTTCAAATGGGACTGCCCTACGTCCTCTTCGCCCGGGGGATGGCGGGCGTTCCGGCCCAGGAAGCCGGCTTGATCACTCTGCTGGAAGCGATCTTGAACCCCTTCTGGGTCTGGCTCTTCTGGGGCGAAGACGTGGCCACCTCAACCTGGGTCGGCGGCGGCCTCATTCTGACGGGCCTGCTGCTGCGCTATCTGGTCTTCCGGTCGCGCTAAATGTCGTCGTCTCGCTCCGCGAGACGCAGTCTGTGCATGGCTTGCCGGCAGATCCTCTGAATCATCTGCAAGCCCCGCTTGCGGCCGTCATGCCCGACCGCGTGACCGGGCCCCCCGGCGCCGGATAGTTGACAGACTCATCGCGACTGCGGGATGATGATAAAATGAAACGTGCCCCGAGAAACAAGCAGAAACCGGGTGGCCGCGCCGGCCGGCCCCGCGACCCCGATGAAGAGGACGACGATCACGTCCCGCCCGGGTTGAGTCCAGCCCGGCTGCAACTGAAACGGCTCGACGGCAACCGCTTTGCCTTTCAGCCTCCAATCTGTGCCGTCGACCGCAAGGAGGACCTCGACGAAGTCCACCAGATGATCGCCGGCGGCGAGCTGGAGATCGCCCGCGACGAGCTCCTGTACCTGGTCTCCGATTGCCGGGGGTTTCTCGAAGCCCATAATCTGCTCGGGGAGCTGGCCCTCGAAGAGAACGACCTGGCCCTCGCCCGCGGACACTTCGGTTTTGCCTACGAAATCGGGCTCGACAGTCTGCCGAAGGGATTTCGAGGCCTTCTGCCGGCGAAGACAGATTATAATCGGCCGTTTTTTCTTGCCGGACGGGGCCTGGCCCGGTGCCTGATCTCCCGGGGGAAGCGTGCGGAAGGGCGCGAGGTGCTCCGGCAGCTTTCGCGCTTCGACCCGCGGGAGGAGAACGTGCGGGCGCTGCTGGGGGAGTTGGAGGCGGAGGGGAAGAAAAGGATCGTGGACGGAGGATAGAGGAAGGAGGAAGGGACACGAGCCTTGCCGCGGACGTACAATGGCGGGCGCTGCTGGACGTACAACCGATGCTCAGACCAGCCCTTCAACGCCGTCGCGCATGGCGTGAGGCACAGTTGAAGGACCTGCTCGCCGCAGCGCGCGAATGCAAGAACCGATTCGAGCTGGAAAATGTGCCTGGACGTCCCCGCGATGCGATGCCCGGCGACAGGTATCGCGTCGGAGGCATCACCCCGGATAAAGTGGAGGTGTACCAGAAGCGCGGCTGCGCCATCGAGTATTGCTTTAAAGGCACCGAGGTGTGCTCAGTGTCTGGCTATGTTCCCTGGACGCTTTGGGAACTTGCAGCTGGATCCGCTGGCCGGCTGTACTGACCAAATCGAGGACACGCTTGCCCGGCGCCCGGTCACATCCGAAATCCGAAATTCGAAATCCGAAATCGACATGACGCACGGAACACCGTCCGCCGGCTTTGATAATCCAAGCATGACAATGTCCCTCCCGCTCCTTTGTGATCTGTCGCGCGACGAACTTGCCGCCTGGTGCCAGGCGCAGGGGGAGCAGGCCTATCGCGCCGACCAGATCCGCAAGTGGATTTTCGGCAAGCGGGTCAATGACTTCGAGTCGATGACCGATCTTTCCGCCGGCCTCAGAAAAAAGCTGGCGGAGAGCTTCGTGATCTTCAGCTCGCGGATCGCCAGGCGCCAGAAATCGACGGACGGCACCGAAAAGCTGCTGCTCGAGCTGCGCGACGGCGAAGAGATCGAGTGCGTGCTGATGCGCGAAGACGACCGCCGCACGATCTGCATCAGCACCCAGGTCGGGTGCGACATGGGGTGCGTTTTCTGCGCGAGCGGCCTCCTGGGTCTCACGCGTAATCTGTCGGCGGGAGAAATCGTCGAGCAGATCCTGCGGCTCGACCGGCTCCTGCCGCCGCTGGAACGGATTTCCAATATCGTCGTGATGGGGATGGGAGAACCCCTGGCCAATTTGCCGAACCTGCTCAAGGCCCTCGGGACGCTCGACGAAAAGGGGGGGCTGGGGCTGTCTCCCCGGCGGATCACCATTTCCACCGTGGGACTGCCGGAAAAGATCCGCGAGCTGGCGCGGCTCGGCAAGCCGTACAATCTGGCCGTGTCGCTGCACGCCCCCAACGACGCCCTGCGAAACGAGCTGGTCCCCGTCAATCGAAACATCGGCATCGAGGCCATTCTGACGGCGGCCGACGAGTTCTTCGAACTGACGGGCCGGCGGGTGACGTATGAATACGTCCTCCTCGGCGGGCGCAACGACGGCGTCGAACAGGCCCGCGAACTGACGGCCCTCCTGCGCGGCCGGAATGCGCACGTCAACCTGATTCCGATGAACGTCGTTGCCGAACTTCCGTTTCACGACCCCGAGGCCGAGCGGCTCCGCAAGTTCGTCGAAGCGCTCGAGCAGGGAGGAGTCACGACCACCGTCCGCAAACGGAAAGGGGCCGACATCGACGCCGCCTGCGGCCAGCTCCGGCTGCGGCATGAATTGCAGGCGGCGGCGAACGAATGAGGCGGGAGGTTTCCGACATTTTGCGTGATCGGACGCCACCCTGCGTGACAAATCGCTGCCGCGACTGGCCCTCGTTCCCGGGCCCTGCCTGGAAACGCACGGCCCGCGAGGCTCCGCCTCGCTTTCCGCCCGGCGGCCCCTTCGTGGTGTTTTTCAACCTGCCTGTCCCGAACATCCGTTGACGACACGGGCAGGCTGGAAATCTGCCCCACGACGTCATTCGAAGTCGGTCGGGTCGAAATTGATCAGCCGGTCTTCACGGAAGAAGAGGTACAGATTCCGGCCGTCACTGTCGGGACCGAACGAATAGACGTCGTCATCGATCCGGATATTGATTCCCTTGGTCTTCAGCCACCGGTCTCTCTCCTCGCGGGTGCCGTCTTCACCCAGAACGTGGCAGACCTGTTCGTAAGACATGCCGGGCTTGACGCGATGCGCGAGCAGCCATCGCAGAGATTTGCGCGAGTGATTTGCGATGTAATCGTGGCGATGTTCTTCTTCGGTTCGCGGCCCGCCTTCGTCCTTCGCGGCGAACGATTCGTTGAGCGTGTGCGTCCACGAGGGGGATTCGCAGCCCGCGAGCACCAGGGCCGCAAGGCCGGCGCAAACGTGGACTGTGATTCCCATCCTGTGGTTCATTGTCGCCGTCCGTGGCCGGGATTTGGAGTCGAAGCGTCCGCGATGCCGTCTCCGGCGGCATTCGGGGGGCAAAATCTAGTTCACATCCCGCTTTGTGGCTAGCCCAAGTTGGCGCCTGGGACGGAGGGCGATGAAACTGGGTGATTTGGGACGATTGTACGCATTACCGCCGCGGAGGCCGCCGTTTCGAACGCGGGCGAATGAAGGCCAGCGCGATCCCGACCACCAGCGCGATCGGAATGGCGTACGCCAGAACCTTCATGCTCCGCGCCAGGAAGGCGAGGGCGACAATCACCGCCAGGATGACCGGCAGCGCCTTGTTCCAGCCGAGGCTTTCCCCCTGGGAGGGAAGAACGAGCCACAGCGCGCCGAGCATGATCCCCAGCCGCATGGCCACCGCCGTCGCCGGGTTTCCCATTCCATCCACTGTGAAAAAGAACAATCCCGCCGCCGTCACCAGACAGCCCAGCGAGACAATCCCGACGATCAGTTTTCTGACAGCCAGCGGCGACCCGTTCATAGGCGCATTATACGGTCCCACGCCAGCCAGGCGAACCACGGGGCGAATTCGAGCCAGTCGATCACATAGTCGAAAAACATCGGGCTTTTAAGCACCATTCACATTGGCACGTACACCGATTGCTCGGCGGTCGATGTCTTCTCTGCTCGCTTCGCCTTCCAATTCTGCTGCAATTTCAGCCACCTTGCCCGACGGACCCAGTAGAAGCGGACGGGGAGGAACAGATCGACCACCTCGTCGGAGATGAGCAATCCCCCCAGGACCGGGAGGGCCATGGGAGCGAGAATCTCGCCGCCGACCCCTTTGGCGAAGACCATCGGGAAGATGGCGATGATGGCCACCCCTTCGGTCAGCAGCTTGGGGCGCAAACGGTGCACGGCCCCTTCGATCACCGCCTGCCGCAACTCTTCCAGCG
>JBLMWR010001081.1:0-8619 GCA_050257335.1 Deltaproteobacteria bacterium
TCTCGCTGGGACACGTCGCCCGCGCGGTCCTGCGCGGCATCGCGCAGGGAATGTTCTCGTTCTATGAAGGAGCGGGAGCCAGTCGCCCGGAACAGCTCGTTCGCATCATCGGCTCGGGAAACGGCCTCCGCAAAAACCCGCTCCTTGTCCGCGAAATCAGCCGGCGTTTCAACCGGCCTGTCTGGTTTCCTGCGCATGCGCAGGAAGCCGCGTACGGCGCCGCCCTTCTGGCCGGCGCGACGACCGGCCTCTGGCCCGACCTGGAATCGGCGGGGAGGAATATCCGGCTGGTTGAACAGGTCCGCCGAAGACGGCTGGTCGACCAACCCCTGCCGGACGAGCCGGCAGCGATCGGATCGCTCGCAGTACCGCCTTCGGGCGGTCGGCCGAACCACCGCCTGAAGGCGATACTACGAACTTCATGCCAGAATCTCCGTCACCACCCGGCCGGCCACGTCGGTGAGGCGCTCGTTGCGGCCGTTGTGAAAAAAGCTCAAGGCCTCGTGATCGAGGCCCAAAAGGTGCAGGATCGTGGCATGCAGGTCGTGGACGTGGACTTTGTTCTGCTCGGCCCGCAACCCGACGGCATCGGTCGCGCCGTACGCCATGCCCCCTCTGACTCCCGCTCCTGCAAGCCACACGCTGTAGCCCCAGGGGTTGTGGTCGCGGCCCTTTCCCTGCTCGCTCATCGGCATTCGCCCGAATTCGCCTCCCCAGACGACCAGCGTGTCGTCGAGCAGCCCGCGGCGGAGCAAATCCGCCAGCAGTCCGGCGACCGGCTTGTCCGTCCGCCGGCAGAGCGCGCCATGATTCTTCAGCACGTCGTCGTGGGCGTCCCAGCCGTTCGTGTCGCCGGCATAAAGCTGGACGAATCGCACGCCGCGCTCGATCATCCGCCGGGTCAGAAGACAGCGCGTCCCGAATTCGTCGGTCTCCTTCTCGCCGATGCCATACAGCGCCAGCGTTTCGCGGGTCTCACCGCCAAGATCGACGAGTTCGGGGGCGGCGGCCTGCATGCGAAAGGCCAGCTCGTAGGCGTCGACGCGGGCGGCCAGCTCGCCGTCGAAATCGCGTTCAGCCAGGTGCCGCGCATTGAGCGTCCGGACGAGATCGAGCGCGGCTTTCTGCTGGAAATCGGCGATCTGCGGCTGCGGCCGGAGATCGAGAATCGGGTTCTTTCCAGGTCGCATGGTCGTCCCCTGAAACGTCGCCGGCAGAAAACCGCTCCCCCATGCCGGCGGTCCCCCTTTCAGCCCACCGCCGGGGTCCGGGAGTACGACGAAGGCCGGCATGTTCCGGTTTTCGGTCCCCAACCCGTACGCTACCCAGCTTCCCACGCTTGGCTTCCCCATCAGAATGCTGCCGGTATTCATCTGATACACCGACTGGGGATGATTGACGCTGTCGCCGTGGCAACTGCGGATGACGCACAACTCGTCGGCGCGCCCGGCGATGTGCGGGAGAAAGTCGCTGATCGGGAGCCCCGAATCGCCGCGCGGGGCGAACGGCATGACCGGCGCCAGCAGCGGATTCTGCGCGACCTTCCGTCGCGTCATGACGGGGCCGAAACTCTCCGGCAGCGGCTGTCCGCCGAATTTGATCAAATCGGGCTTGGGGTCGAAGAGATCGACGTGGCTGGGTCCACCGTGCATGAACAGCCAGATGATCCGCCGGGCCTGTGGCTCGAAATGGGACGGGCGGGGAGCCAGCGGATTGGCGGCGGCAGCCGAGGCGCCGTCAGCGGCGCGGAGGGCCGGTGCTTCCTGTTCGGCCATCATCGCCGCCAGAGCCAGTCCCCCGATTCCCCCGCCGGCCCGCAGCAGGAGCTCGCGCCGCGTGCCGCGGAAGGGAAAATGCGACGACCAGAGATGGGGTTGGCCAATCCGCCCCTCGCGCATCGTTTCAACTCCCGCCGCAAGGAATGAGGGTCACAATTTGTTCTGGAGGATAGTATAAGTGAAACCGCGGATGACGCTGATGCGCGCGGATCAGCGCGACTCGATCCCCTTATCTGCGTTCATCAGTGTCATCCGCGGTTGTCTTTTTCTCTGCTTTTGACCCCACGAGAGGGCTTACGCCCCCACCCGCTCGCCGGTCCTCGGTATTTCTCGGCGACCTCTGCGCCCTCGTCGGTTGAAGATTTTCACACGCATTACGGTCCCGAGATTTATTGTATCACGGTTCGCCGATGAATCGACCCGCTCATCGAAAATGGACGCGGACGAGTTGCCGGAACTCGGCAAGGTCGCGGACGCGGTGGACGCCGTCGCGAAACGCGGGAAAGCCGGGCGCAAACTTCGCGAAATAGCAGCTCGTGCGCGCCAGGCGTCGCCTGGCGGCCGCCGCGCCGTAGACTCGGAATTCCCCTTCCACCAGACTCAGCAGAACGCGGCCGCGCTCGGCGAGCGTTGGCGGCGGGATCTCGGCCCCGCCCTGGACCAGCGCCCGCGCGTCCCGGAAAATCCACGGATTGCCGAGACATCCCCGGCCAACGGCGACTGCGTCGGCCCCCGATTCGGCGAGATACCGGACTGCGTCCTGTGCCGCCCGGATTCCGCCGCTCCCGGCCACCGGAATCCGCACCGCCTGCTTCACGCGGGCAACGACCGACCAGTCGGGACCGCCGACATACGCCTGTTTGACGCTGCGGGCATGAACATCGACGGCGGCGGCCCCCGCCTGCTCGGCCCGGCGGGCGACTTCGACGGCCGATGCCGTTTCGGCATCGGGGCCGGTGCGGATCTTCAGCGTCACCGGGATCGACACGCCCCGCACGACGGCGGCGACGATCCGTTCGATCGCGGGCGGGTCGGCCATCAGCGCGCCCCCTTCGTTGCGCCCCAGCAGCCGCCGGATCGGGCACTCGAAATTGAGATCGACGATGTCAAACCCCCGTTCTTCGACGACCCGCGCAGCCGCGGCCATCACCGCCGGGTCGCCGCCGCTGATCTGGCCCGCCCGGGGGGCCTCCTGCGGCGTGGTGTACAGGAGCTTCATCGCCCGGCGGTCGCGGCGGGCAACATCGGCGGCAGCGACCCGTTCGGTGCACACCAGGGCCGCCCCGAAATGCTTCATCAGCAGGCGAAACGGATAATTCGTGTGCTCCTCCATGGGAGCCAGAATGATCGGGTGGGCAATGCGAACGGGGCCGATTTTCATGCTGCCGGGATGGTATCAAAATCGGTGCGACTGTATGCTATCGCCTCGCGCTTTTTGACGTTCGCAGTACCGCCTTCAGGCGGTCCGCTCGCCGCGGATGTTCTGCCTGAAGGCGGAATGAGGAACCGGCAGGGGTCCGGCCGAATCGCGCGTCGTGGGCCCGGATTCTGTGAGCTGCATCGATCGCTCTTGCGTTGGGACCATAATGACACTGGAGTATCTCGCGTCCGTCGCTCAGATTATTCTGATCGACATCGTGCTTTCAGGCGACAACGCCGTCGTGATTGCGATGGCGGCGCACAAGTTGCCGGCGTACCAGCGAAAGCGGGCGATCTGGTGGGGAGGCGGAATCGCCATCTTCCTGCGGATCGTGTTCACAATGCTGATGGCCTTCCTGCTGATGATCCCCGGAGTGCGGCTTGTGGGGGGGCTCGTTCTCGTCTGGATCGCCTGCAAGTTGCTGCTTGAAGAAGAAGAGGCCGAGATCACGCCGGACACCGCGGACAAAAGCGCGCTGGCGGCGATCCGCATGATTTTCGTCGCCGATTTCGTGATGAGCCTCGACAACATGCTGGCCGTGGCCGGCGCCAGCCACGGCGACTGGGTGCGGCTGCTGATGGGGCTGATGGTCTCGATCGGCATCATCATGACGTGCAGTGCCGTCATCGCCCGCCTGATGAACCGCTTCAAGTGGATCGTGTATCTGGGGGCGGCAATTCTGGCGTACACGGCCGGAGAGATGACGATCGGCGATCGCGAGCTGGCCGGTTACTTCGCCCGCACGCAACACGTCTCTCTCAACAGCCATTGGGAGCACGATTTCATGCTGACCCACGGGGGGGTGAGGCACTTCAAGGACGCCGACCGGCTTCCTGAGGCCGTCAAAGGCGTCGTGAGTTACCACGACGGCCTGCTCGAGTTCGTCGGTCAGATGACTGAAGAACAGCGTGACGCCCTGCTCGCCCGCGTCGAGAGCAAGGCGGACCGGGAGGCGATTGAGACGATGTACGATAATGCACGCGTCCGGCCCGTTCCGGAGTGGGTTCCCGACTCCCTCAAGCCACGCGTCGGAAACTGGTTCCAGCGCAAATGGCCGCTTGAAATCTGGCAACAGGTGCAGGGACGGCAGCATCATTACATCGCCTGGATCTGGTACGCCCTGGTGATCGCGTTTGTCATGACCAGTCCTTACTGGCGTCGCAGCCGACATGCGCCCAAGCCAGAGGAAGCGAAAAACTCGTCGGCCAAACGATGAGTAAGTCGTCCGCGTCGCGAATCCGTGCCCGGAATCCAGGTGGCAGCGTGAAGAGCTTGTAGGTCGGCCCTTCCGGGCCGTCTGGCAATTTTGACGGCCCGGGAGGGTCGTCCTGTGGAAGGAGCATCCCAGCCATGAAAATCGCCGGCGTCCAGATGGATGTGGCTCTGACCGACATTGAACAGAACCTGGCCCGCATGATCGACCGTCTGCGGGAGACGACCGCCTGCGGCGCCCGGCTTACCGTCTTTCCGGAATGCGCTCTGTGCGGCTACTGCTTCAGCAGTCTCGAAGAGGCCCGGCCGTATGCGCAGACGATTCCCGGACCGGCGACCGAGCGGATGCGCGCGGTGTGTGCCGAGCTGGGATGTTACGCCATCTTCGGCCTGCTGGAGCGCGACGGCGCAAAAATCTACAACGCGGCGGCGCTCGTGGGCCCGACGGGAGTGATCGGCAACTACCGCAAAGTCCATCTGCCGTACCTGGGGATCGACATGTTCACCAGTTACGGCGATCGGCCCTTCGCCGTACACAACGCCGGCGAGCTCAAAGTGGGAATGAATATCTGCTACGACGCCTCCTTCCCCGAGGCGTCGCGGGCGTTGGCCATTCTGGGGGCCGATCTGATCGCGCTCCCCACCAACTGGCCCCCGGGGGCCGAATGCACGGCCGCCAATGTCATCAACGCCCGGGCGAACGAGAACGCAGTCTATTTCATCGCCGTCAACCGCGTCGGGAACGAACGGGGATTCGATTTCATCGGACGCAGCAAAATCGCCGATCCCAGCGGCCAGACGCTCGCCGAATCGCAGGGAATCGGGGAAGAGATTCTATACGCCGAGATCGACCCGGCCAAAGCCCGTCGCAAGCACATTATCCGCGTCGCCGGAAAACATGAGATTGACCGCTTTGCCGATCGCCGCCCGGAAATGTACGGCCTGCTCGTTCAGCCGCACAACCTCAAGTCGCCGGGGAGGCCGTAGCCCGGGAGCACTTCGGAATGACGGGCAGGTTGGAAACCCCACGGACAACGTCGCAGGGCGCTTACTTGTTCGCCTCGCCAAGTTCCGGCGGATCTTCGGACTTACCGGTCCAGGTGGCCTGTTCGATGCGCACCAGCCGCTCGCCAATCGTGTCGATCCGGCGGGCCACTTCCTGAGTAGTCTGCTCCATCCCACCCGAGACGAGGGTCACCACGCCCAGGAACAGCAGCATCTGTCCGGCGGTGGTAATCAACCACCCTGTCGTAGCGTAGCTGGCCGGCCCGCCAAAATAGCCCATCAGTACCAGAACCGTGCCGACCGTCAGCCCCGCCACTCCCAGATAGGCGAAGAGCTGTCCGGCCAGAGTCACCCATTTCGAGGACTTGTCCGCCAGAGAAACGGGCGCTTGCTGAAAGTGGGGCGGATTGGGACCGTGGGCCTGATGAACGATGATGTCGCGCGGCGCCGGGGGGAGTCTTTCGGCCGGCGGTGGCGGCACAGCCGCGCTCGGCGGATGCTGCGCGGCGGTCCGTTCAACAAACGCGGCTGGTGGCGCAGAGACCACCGGGTGCGATGCGTCGAACCGCAGGATCTGCCTGCGTTCCGAAACTTCCCGCGCGGGGGCGGATGGGGAATCGAGCGTTTCAAGGGCGTCCTCGCGAGCCCAGCGGGCCAGAAGCTCGCGTGGGTCGCTCAGAGTCCGTCCGGACGCCTTCTCGGCGGACCCCCTTGACGATGATTCCGACGCCGGGCGCGCCAATTCACTGCCGCACGCCGTGCAGAACACGCGCTCGTTGTCGGACGAGGCCATCGCCGCGACTTCGGCCTGACATTTTTGACACCACATCCCTGTGGTTCCGGAAAGGAGACTTGCGTTTAAGCCGCTGGAATTGCTGGAGTTGCCGCCAGCGTCCTTGCCGCCTGACGGGAGACGGACATTATCGTCAACAGCGGAAATGACGCAAGAGCGGTTTCGGCGAATTGTGGTCCAAGGAGTGCCGCACGTGCGATGCCGACTCGGCGTGTCGGCCTCGGCGTCCGCAGGGCGGGCTTTCCCAGCCCGCCCGTGAGGAACCTCCACGGCGACGAAAAAAAAGTCGACAGCCGGGCAGGGGTTCGTCAACGACATTCGTGCGCGGACATTGTGCGGGGGTGACGGGCGGGCTGAGGAAGCCCGCCCTGCGGCGACCGACAGCCGCGTTCGCAACAAGTCCGTCGACCGATGCATGGTTGCCAAGCCTGCCGTGCGTGTCGCGCCGTCCAAACGGCCCAAAACGCCCTTTGCCGATTTGCCCAGAAAGCCCAACATCTCGCATACCAGCACAGCGCCGCCGGCCACTTGTCAGCCGTTGCCCAACCCGCTAACCTGCAGTCTTGGTGTCGAACCCATGAAGTTGCGAGATCGAATCGTCATCACCGGCGTCGGCCTGACGTGTCCTATCGGGAACAGTCTGCCGGAATATCGCGCCAACCTGCTGGAAGGGCGCTCCGGAGTCAGCGCGTTCGAAACCCGCTATATGGGCGGAGTTCTGGCGGGGGTCTGCCAGTACGACGAGCTGCGGTATCAGAAGAGAAAAGAGGTCCGCAGGGGAACCCGGGCCGGGTCGATTTCCATCTTTTGTGCCAACGAGGCGGTGCGGGACGCCGGCCTGGAATGGTCCACCGTCAACCGCGACCGGGTGGGGGTGTACATCGGGATTACCGAGCACGGCAACGTCGAGACCGAAAATGAGATCTACGAGATCTCGAAGTACAATTACGATACGAGTTTCTGGTCGCATCACCACAACCCGCGCACCGTCGCCAACAACCCCGCGGGGGAAGTGACCCTCAGCCTGGGGATCACCGGCCCGCACTATACCATCGGAGCCGCCTGCGCCGCCGGGAACATCGGCTTCATTCAGGGGGCTCAGATGCTCCGTCTCGATGAAGTCGATATGGCCATCGTGGGAGGGGTCTCGGAGAGCATCCACACGTTCGGCATCTTCGCAAGCTTCAAGAGCCAGGGGGCGCTCGCCACCAATTCCGACCCCGCGAAGGCTTCGCGTCCCTTTGACAAAGATCGAAACGGCATTGTCGTTGCGGAAGGGGGGTGCCTGTGCGTGCTCGAGCGGCTCTCTGACGCCCAGCGGCGGGGAGCGAAGATTTACGGCGAGATCGCGGGTTACGCCATCAATTCCGACGCCACCGATTTCGTTCTGCCCCACGCCCGCCGGCAGGGGGAATGCATGCGGCAGGCCCTCGTGCGGGCCGGCATCGCCCCCCGCGACATCGACATTCTCAGCAGTCACGCCACGGCGACCGAGCAGGGGGACATTGAAGAGTGCGTGGCGATCCGCGACGTGTTTGGGAACTGTGAAAAGCTGGCGATCAACAACACGAAAAGCTTCATCGGGCATGCCATGGGGGCCGCCGGAGCGCTGGAACTGCTCGGCAACGTCCCTGCCTTTCAGGATGGGTGGGCCCACGCTACAATCAACCTCGACAATCCGGACCCCGCCTGCGATTGCGGCGCGCCGCGAATCGTGGCGAACAAACCGCGTGATCTGGGGCAGGTCCATTACATTCTGAACAATTCGTTCGGGATGCTGGGGATCAATTCAGTCCTGATTGTCAAACGTTTCACCGAATGACGAAGTCGTTGGAGTGGTTGAATGAATCCGGAAGAAATCAGGCAGGTCCTGCTGGAGATCCTGGGCCGCATCGTTCCCGATGAAGATTTGTCTGCGCTGCAGGATGACGTGCCGTTCCGCGAACAGATCGAGCTCGACAGCATGGACTTTCTGGATATCGTGATGGAATTGCGCAAGCAGTACCGTATCCAGATTCCCGAGGAAGATTACGCAAACCTCAATACAATGGGGGGCGCCGTCAACTACCTGACGCCGCTCATGAAGGGCGTGAGCGCCCCGGCGTGAGGCGGAGCGGGTCTCTCGTTCCCAGGCTCTGCCCGGGAACGCCGTGTGGGGCAGGCTCTGCCTGCCCTGGCGCGCGGTAGAAGAACTCGTGAGAGTTCTGTCTCTGACGGCAATTCGTGCCCCGAATTCTCACGAATTCGGCTACATTTGGTGTGGATCATTCGGGTCACGTTCCTAAGTCTTCTCCCGTGCGCTACGACACGCTCATCATCGGCGCCGGCCTGTCGGGTCTCGCCGCCGGGATCCGCCTCGCCTATTTCGAGAAGCGGGTGTGCATCGTCGAGCGGCACACGACCATTGGCGG
>JBLMWR010001082.1:0-5833 GCA_050257335.1 Deltaproteobacteria bacterium
AAATCAGCGGCGCCACGTTCACGCCGAACGGGGCGCAGATCGTCTCCGTGGGGGCCGACAAGACGCTGCGCGTGTGGAACGCCGCCGACGGGGGAGCCGTCCGTTCGACCGATACGGGTGCTCTCGTCACCGCGCTGGCCGTCTCGGCCGATAACATGCTGGCGGCGGTCGCCGGTGAAGACAAACTGATTCGTCTCTTCGCCCTGGCCGATGGCGCTTCGAAAGGGACGCTCACCGGCCATGCTCAAGCCGTTTCCGCAGTGCACTTTTCGGCCGACAGCCTGAAGCTTGTCTCCGCATCGGCCGATCAGTCGGTGCGTGTGTGGGACCTGAAGTTGATGCGCGAAATGCAGCGTTTCGCCGATCATAAAGCGGCGGCAACAGCCGTGGCGTTTTCCGCCGACAACAAGACGATCGTTTCCGGCGGTGCCGACAACCAGCTCGTCGCCAACGTGGTCTCGCTGCAGCGGATGGCGGTGGCCGATGAAAAGGGAGTGAACGCCCTGGCCATGTCGCAAAACGGCGCGCAATACGCCACTGCCAATGCGGACGGCAGCGTCAAGACATGGGACATCAACACCGGCAACGTCGTTCGCGCCTTCGCCGGTCTGGCGGCACCCGCCCTGTCGGTGGCCTTCAATCCGAACAATCAGCAGGTCGCCGGCGGCGGCGCCGACAAGACTCTCGTGCTCTGGAACGCGGCCGACGGGGCGGTGCAGTTGAAATTCACGGTTGGTTCGGAAGTCACGCGGCTGGCGTACAGTCCCGACGGCAAAAAGCTGATCGCCGCCGCAAACGATCTGGCGATCCGGACGTACAATCCGGCGCCGCCGATGCCGAAGCCCGACATGCCGCCTGAGCCGGCGGAGGCGATCCAGACGTTGAAGGGCTCCACCGCGGCGATCGCGGGGCTGGCCTTCGCTCCCGACAATCGGACGGCGCTGTCGGTCGCAGCCGACGGGTTCCTGCGGCTCTGGTCGATTGCCTCCCCCGACGTCGCCCTGAACCTGACCGGGCACCAGTCGCAGATTTATTCCGTGGCCTTCAGCCCCGACGTCAAACTTCTCGCTTCGGCCTCGAACGACAAGACCGTCAAGATCTGGGATCTGGCGGCGGGGAAAGAGCTGCGGGCCCTGCCGGCGCAGGGAGCCGCCGTCTATTCGCTGGCGTTCAGCCCCGACGGGACGACGCTCGTCACCGGCGGCGGTGATAAAACCGTGCGGCTGTTCACCGTCGCCAACGGCGCAGAAGTGCGGCAGTTCACCGGCTGTGAAGGAGCGGTGTATTCCGTCGCGTTTCATCCGCAGGGGCAACTGATCGCCGCGGCGGGGGTCGATAAAAAGATCCGGATCTGGAACGCCACGAACAGCCAGCTCGTCAATACGTTCGCCGGTCATCCCGACGACATTTACCGGGTGCAGTTCAACCCGGCGGGAACGCGGATGATGTCGGTCGGCTATTCGGGGGTGGTCAACGTGTGGGACGTGAACAACCCGGCCAAGCCGCTTTACAGCACGAAGCTCCCGGTCATTCTCTATTCCGCCGGCTACTTCCCCGACGGTCGCCGGATCGCCGCCACCGCCAACGACGGCAAGACCTACCTCATCGACCTGCCGGCCGAAGCGCTGTAATAGTCGGGTGGGTCGCGACACTTCTCTCTGAACACGGCACAAATCGACTCTCGCTTCGATTGAATCGAAATCGAAATCGCTTCCGGCGCATCTTTCGGAACGCATTCGGAACACTAATAACCACTAATTAACACGAGTTGTCGGCAGGTTTTACGAAGACCAGAGACGCTCGGCGTTCTGTTGTGTGCCGTTCAGCTCGATCTCGACGATCGCAAAATCGGGTTATTCCATGACCGATCCCTGGCATTCATTGATTGAACAGATTCACGCGACGCCGCAGCAGGCTGTGATCGTGGTGACCGGCGGGGGGGGGTCGGCGATTGCTGATCTTCTGGCTGTGCCGGGAGGATCGCGGACGCTCCTCGAGGCCGTGGTGCCGTATTCTGAAGCCGCACTCACCGATTGGCTGCGAAAAAAACCGGAGCATTTCTGCGTCGAGGAAACCGCACTGGCGATGGCGGCGGTGGCGTACGAGCGGGCGTGCGCATTGGCCCCGGCGGCGGGAGAGGCTGCGTCACGCCGCGTCGGCGTGGCCTGTACGGCGTCGCTGGTGAGCGACCGGCCGAAAAAGGGGGACCACCGCTGTCATGTCGTGACCCAGACGCGAACGGCTACGGCTGCGTGGTCGCTCGTGCTCGAAAAGGGGGCCCGCGACCGGCGTGGCGAGGAAACGCTGGTCGGACGTCTGATCCTGCATGCTCTGGCGAGTGCCGTGGGACTGCCTGATCTCCCCTCTCTTGATCTGCGACCGGGCGAGAAGATCGTCGCCCATCACGCCACGGCGGATCCGCTGCTGGTCGAACTTCTCGAAGGGAAAAGGGGCGTGGTCTGGTCGCTCCCGGGATCGGCTGCCGGGCACGCGACGCCCGGCGAAAGGCCCGAGATCGTCGCTCGATCGTCGCTCCATGCGACGATTCCAGTGCCGCTCAGTCCGCCTGCGGGACTGTTGAGCGGGGCGTTTCATCCGCTGCACTTCGGTCATCGGCAGATGCGGGAAGTCGCCGCGCGGCGCCTGGGAGGCCCGGTCTATTACGAGATGTCGATTCGCAACGTCGACAAACCGCCGCTCGACTTTTTATCGATCGAACGGCGGCGGGCCCAGTTCACCGACGAGCCCCTGGCGCTTACCGCCGCCCCCACCTTCGCTGAAAAGGCCGCCGTTCTCCCCGGGGTCACGTTCGTGGTCGGCGTCGATACGGCCGAGCGGATCGTGCACCCGCGCTATTACGGCGGGAGCGAAGACGGAATGCACGCCGCTCTGTGCCGGATTCGCGACGCCGACTGCCGGTTTCTCGTCGCCGGGCGAACGGTCGGCGAGCGCTTCCAGACCCTTTCCGAAATCACGATTCCGGCAGAGTTCGCGCCGCTCTTCGCCGCCATTCCGCCCGACGAATTTCGAGCCGACATCTCTTCGACCGAACTCCGCCGCGCTGAAGCGTCACCTTGATTACCCGCGCACGACGGGGTTGGTGAGCGTTCCGATGCCGGTGACGTCGATCGAGACGAGGTCGCCGGCTTCGAGGGTGAATTCGTTGGGGGGGACGATTCCCGTGCCGGTCAGCAGAATCACACCATCGGGGAAACTGTTGTCGCGGAAGAGCCAGTCGATGAGGTCGTCGAAGGTCCGTTTCATCTGGTCGAGGCTTGTCTGGCCGCGGAAAACTTCGGCGCCCTGGCGCTGGATTACCAGCGTAATGTACCACTCCGCGCGGTTGATCGGCGTTTCGGAAATCAGAATGCACGGCCCCAGCGCGCAGCAGTCGTTGTATAATTTAGCCTGCGGCAGATAGAGCGGATTTTCTCCCTCGATGTCCCGCGCGCTCATGTCATTGCCGACGGTGAACCCTACCAGGCCGGCCTGCGGTGATATGACCAGGGCCAGCTCGGGCTCGGGGACCGACCATTTGGTATCCGTGCGGATCCTCACCGGCTGACCAGGACCGGCCACGCGCCGCGGCATCGCCTTGAAAAACAGCTCGGGTCGGGGGGCCGTGTAGACCCGGTCGTAGTGGGAGGCCCCGGTTTCCGATTCCTCCATGCGGGCCACCTGGCTCCGCTTGTACGTCACCCCCGCCGCCCAGACTTCCTGGCGATCGAGCGGCGCCAACAGCCGCACACTTGGCGGGGCGACGAGCGTCGCCTTCGCATCGAGCAGGGACCGGACCAGTCCGACCGGGTTTGCGGAATGCAACAGGTCGGTGAGGCTCCGGCAACTATCGGACCAGGGGAGAATGTGAATGCCGTTCTCGTGCAGCACGGCGACCCGCTGTTCACCTCCCGGCAATTCGACTTTGGCAATCTGCATGAACCCCTCTTTTCAATCCGAATTCCGAAGTGTCATAGCATCCTCGGCGGCGGAACGTTTCGCAACGCCGCGAGGACATTTTCCATGTCGGCGGGCAACGGGGCGACGAATTCCACCGGTTTGTCCGTGGCAGGGTGCCGGAACGCGAGCCGGTGGGCGTGAAGTGCCGGGCGGGAGATGATCGCGTCGCCGGCGTCCCCCTCGTCTGCGTTTGTTTTCCGCCGCAGGCCGCGGGGGGATTCCGTCCCCGCCAGATACGCCCGCGTCAACGCCGCCCGGCCCCCGTACAGGCCGTCGGCGACGATCGGGTGTCCAATGTGCCGCGAATGCACCCGGAGCTGATGCGTCCGCCCCGTTCTGGGAAAGAGCCGGACGTACGTGAAATCGCAGAACCGCTCGAGGACCTCGTAAAAGGTGACCGCCCGGCGCGCCGTTCCCCCTTCTTCGCAGACCATCATGGCTTCGCGCCGTTTCGGGTTGACCCGCACGAAGGTGTCGATCGAATCGCGGTCGCGGTCGATCACTCCCCAGACGATCGCCCGATATTCCTTGGTCACTTCGCGGCGCTCAAACTGCCGGCTGAGGAGATGATGGATCTGGTTGTCCTTGGCGACGACCAGGAGCCCGCTCGTCCCGCGGTCGAGCCGGTGGACGATCCCGGGACGGAGCTTTCCCGCAACGTCGCTCAGCCGGTCGAAATGGAACTGCAGGCCCGCCGCAAGCGTCCCCCGATAGTTCGCTTTACCGGGGTGCGTGATCAGTCCCGCCGGTTTGTTGATGACGACCAGCGCGTCGTCTTCGTAGACGATCTCGAAGGGAATCTCTTCCGGGACGAGCGACTCATCCGCGACTTCGGGAAGGCGGACCGACAGAAGGTCGTTGACCCGCAGCCGCCGGCTGGCTTTGACCGGCAGCCCGTTCACGAGCACCGCCTGCTGCTCAATCGCTTTCTGGAACAGCGCCCGGCTGTAATTGGGGTACAGCCGCGCCAGATAATGATCGACCCGCCAGCCATGCGCCCGCGCTTCGACGGTGACTACGACCGGTTCAACCGACAGCGCCTCGCTCATTGTTCGTCGGACTTGGAGTCGGGCGCGGGCTTCTTGCCGGCGTCCGGCTTCGACTCGGGAACGGACTCGGGCTTCGGTTCCCCGTCCGGCAGGGATTTCGCACCGGAACCGGCGTCGCCGGTCTTGTCGTCCGACTTTTCTTCATCGGGAAGTTTCGGCGCTTCACCATCGTCCGCTGGCGGCTTCAAGCCGCTCGACTCGACGTCCGACTCGAGCTTCCTGATGTTCTCGAGCCAGTTCTCGGATTCATCCGCACCTTCGCCGAACTTGTCGAAGGGACGCTTCTCCTTCAGCTTGGGGCGCGGGTATTTCGAGAACCAGGCGTAGAACTCCTGCCCATTCGATTGCTTCAGCAGGTTAATCCGCTCTTCGGCGTCGTCCTTGTAGAGAGAAGTGGGAAATTCCTTGACGAGCGACTCGTATGCCTTCACGGCATCGGCAGTTTCCGATAACGACTCGAGTGTCCGGCCGAGCCCCATCAAAGCCTGTTCGCGCGCGTCCGCGGGAGCCCGCCGATCGTCAACGACGGTCTGAAAGGCCTTTCGCGCCTTGTGCAGCTCTTCCTGGCCCGCGTCGAGATTGTCGAACAGCCTCTCGACCCCGAGGCGCAGGCGCCGTTCCCCCTCCTGCGTACGGGCCCACAAGCCGGTCGGCGTCCCCGGGTGGGCTTCCCAGACATCGTAGAAATCTTCGGGTTTCGTCGAGGCAAAGGCCGATGACAGCTCGCGCCATGCGGCCTCGTTGGCGCCCCTCTCTCTCTTGATCCAGAAAATGATCCCAGATGCCGCCAGCGACACGACACACACGCCGATCATGAGGCGGTTGCC
>JBLMWR010001083.1:0-9085 GCA_050257335.1 Deltaproteobacteria bacterium
CCCTGTCAGGCTCGCATGTGACGGGGCCGTCGCTCGATTCCCGCCTCCAGTCATACGCAACGGACGGCTGGGAGCGAAGCCGATGGGCATTCAACCGCTCTGACCCCGCCACCCCTTGCCAGCGGGCCGCCCCCTGCAAAATGGATGCACGTCCGTGGGCGAGGTTCCATCGTCGCGGTTGCCGTCAACCGAGCAGCTCGCGGACGACGCGGCCGCCGCCCACCAGGGGGACGGGGCGCCCGGGAGTGGCGAGCAGTTCCCGGGTCGGATCGACTCCCAGCAGGTGGTATGCCGTGCAGAGGATGTCCTTCGGATCGACCGGCCGGTCGGTCACCTCTGCCGCAGTCGCATCGGTCGCGCCAAGCACGCGGCCTCGCGGGACGCCCGCTCCGGCAAACAACTGGCAGTACGCCCGCGACCAGTGATCGCGCCCTGGCGCCCCGGCAGCCGTCGCGAAGAACCGCGGCGTGCGTCCGTGCTCGCTCAGGCAGAGTACCAGTGTCTCGTCCAGCAGGCCGCGCCGGTCCATGTCGGTCAGGAGCGTGGCGAACGCCCGGTCGAACGCCGGGAGCAGAAACTCCTTCAGCCGCGAGTGATGGTCGTAGTGCGTGTCCCAGCTTTCGTCCGTCTGTCCAAATTCATCCCACACCACCGTCACCAGCTTGACCCCCGCCTCGAGCAACCGGCGGGCCGACAGGCACGCCTGCCCGAACAGGGTCATCCCGTACTCCTGCCGAAGCGCGATCGGCTCGCGCTCGAGTCGCAGCGCATCGCGAACCTGCGGCGTCGCAAGAAACTCAAACGCCCGGGCGCGCTGCCGTGAATAGCCGGTGGCAGCGGCCGAGCGGTCGATGCCGGCCGACTGCACCTCGAACTGCTCGAGCAGCGATCGCCGGCGGTCGAGCGCGTCGAGCGTGACCTTTGGTGCTTCGAGCGAGCCGAAAACAAAGCGGCCGTCGGGAGTAATCTCGCGGAACGGGTCGCGCTGCGGCGCCTCCCCCCGGAATTCGGTCCACAGCGGATCGTAGGCCGGCCCCAGAAACCCGCCGAACGTCCCCGCCCGTTTGTTGGGCGCCGCGTAGAGACTCTGCCGCCAGGGGAGCATGACGTTGCGGGGAACTCCCGGCAGCGAAGGCCCGAACTGGCCCCGCTCCCCGAGGTAGTCGATGACGCCGCCCAGATACGGCCACTGATCGGGATGGCGCTGCCGCCCCTCGATCCGTTCGGTGTCGGGGTTTCCCGTCAGGGTATACGCCGCCGAGTGGATATTCCACGGATGCGACATCGACCGGACCAGGGTACACCTGTCGAGAACCGCGGCGGCGCGGGGCAGATGCTCGCAGACCGGGACGCCGGGCAGGCACGAATCGACAGCGGCGAATTCCCCCCGGATTTCGGCCGGCGCGTGGGGCTTGGGGTCAAACGTGTCGAGCTGGCTCCACGCGCCGTAGATGTATAACACGAGGCACTGCTTTGCCCGACCGAAACCGGGGAGCCCGTCGAGCGCCGGGCGCGCCTCCCCGGCGGCCGCCGCCGGCACACGCGATAACCACGGGAACGAGCTTCCGAGCAGTCCCAGCCCGCCGGCTCGCAGAAACTCGCGGCGACGAAGTCGCCCTCCCTCGCAGCGCGATGATCCCAGAATCCTCAGCATGGCGTCGAGGCCTCGAATCGATTGTCGTCTGTGCCAATACCGGCGAAGCGGGTACTGGTTCCGTTCGACTGCAGGGCCCCGGCTGCTGCGGAGCAGTCGGGGTGCTTTTTGCGAAACTGACCCACTACCGCGAAGCGTTATTCACTTTTTGCCGCCCGGACGAAGCGGTAGATCGCGCGCCCTGACGGGACATGGATCATCTGATACGCCTCGCCCGTTTCGTCTTCGCCGAACGAAACGATCGGAATCCCGGCGCCTTTAATCTCGCGGTTGGCCACAACGCGCCCTTTTGTCGCATCGTACGACAGCGCCCAGGTGCGGGCCGTGATGTAGTCGGAATACAGATACGCCCCTTCGAGTTCGGGAATCTTCTTCCCCCGGTAAACCAGCCCCCCGGTAATCGATTTGCCGATATCGTGGTGGTATTCCCACAGCGGGTCGATGAGATCAGAGCGAACGTCAACTCCCTTGACGCCGAACGGGTGCAGCGCCTCGCGAAGGTTCCAGCCGTAGTTCCCGCCGGCAGTGAGAATGTCGATTTCTTCGTACAGGTTCTGACCGACATCCCCGGCCCAGAGCGCGCCGGTCTTGCGGTCGAACGCCATTCGCCAGACGTTCCGCAGCCCGTACGCCCAGATTTCCGGCGCGGCGTCTTTTCGACCTGCAAACGGATTGTCTTTCGGGATCGCGTAGTTCCTGCCGTTCTCCTTGTGATCGACATCGAGACGCAGAACTTTCCCGAGCAGGGTCTTGAGATTCTGGCCGTTTTCGTGCGGATCGTTCGCGGCGCCGCCGTCGCCGTGCGCGATGTACAGGTAACCGTCCGGACCGAAGGCGATCGTGCCGCCATCATGGTTCCAGAAGGGCTTCTTGAAGCGGATGATTTCCTCTTCCGACTCGGGATCGGCACGGTTTGGATCGGACTTGCTGACGCGGAACCGCGAGACGACGTTGTTCAGTCTCGTCTTGACGTCGGTGAAAAAGACGAAGAATTCGCCGTTCTGCCTGAACCTCGGGTGGAACGCCATCCCCAGGAGCCCCTCTTCGTTTTCCTTGTCGTAATACCGCACCCGTCGGGTGATATCGAGAAAGATGGTCGTCTTCGTCGCCGCGTCGTCGTTGGGAAAAACGTGGATCTTCCCCTCCTGCATGGGGACGAAGACGCGGTTCGAACCGTCGCCGGCGTGAGTCAGCATGATCGGCCGCAGCGGCGTGATCAGCCCCGTGTCGCTTTCGGCGCTCCACCCGCTCCATTCGAGATTCGGAAAGGCGATCTCGACTCCGACCGCCAGCGGCGAATCGTCGACCTCCCACCCTGGAATCGTCGTGCGGAGCGCCGTCAGCGTCCCCTCCTTCATTTTGGGGACGAGCACGTGCCGGCCGGTCGCGTCGAGGCAGATGTCGGCCGACTGTTCAAAGCCGTCGATCAGCAAAACCGGCTTTCGACCGGGACGCGGAATTCCCCAGATTCGTCCCGCCTTCCACGAGCTGACGAACAGCCGGCCGAATTTGTCCCATGCCAGGCCGTCCCCCCCCTCGAAGCCGTCGGCGACCTTCTGAGCCGAGCCGTCCGCCAGCTTGATCCGATGCAGCACCCCGCTCCCGAAGTCGAGCAGCAGCAGGTGCGAGGCCCCATCGAGCGCGAGGCCGTTCGGCGTGTGGAGTCCCGGCAGTCGCTGGGAGTCGACGACGAGATCGATCTTTCGGGATTTCACTCCGATCCGGTAAACGGCGCCCCTTTTGCCCATCAGATCTCCCGAATCGCTGACGAACAGCGCTTCGTTTTCGGGTTCGACGGCAATGTCATTCAGAAACTGTGGCGGCGATGGAAACTTGTCGGCTGTGGCAAAGGGCATCACTTTGCCCTGCAGGTCGATCTTCACCACCCGCGTCTTGTCGGCAACATAAAAGTCGTTCGCGAAATAGACGATTCCCTTGGGATCATCCAGCCCAGTCGCGAAGGGAACCGCCTTCCCGTCCCTGATCACCGATACCTGACCGTCGCCATCTTTGCCGAATTCGCCAATTTCCGTCACGTATGCCGCGCCGTTCGGCCCGATGCAGACCGATTCGGGACTCTTCAGTCCAGTGACGAATGGTTTGGGGAGATCGACGGCGAATACGGGAGAGGCCGCCAGCATCAGCCACGCGGCGCCCAGATGGTGAATTCTCATGGTGCTTTCTCAATGTGGGAAAATACTCGGCGCTGCCGTACGGGATCGGTCCGCTTGCAGCCGGAGTGCAGATCCGGAGGGACGAAGCCGGGGCATTCTACGACATGGGCGCGGTCATATTCCAGCCTGCCCCGGTTCCGGGCCTGAGGAGGGAAATTGGCCGCGTCGACGGCTCTCCGCAACTACCCACTTTGGCTTGGGGACTGCCCCGACGGCGCCTCCGAGCGAATTCCGGAACAGTGCCGCCGGTCCCGCCTGGACGCCGCTCAAGCCGCGTCGCGGCATCTGCCGGCCGCAGTCAGCACGGCGGGAGCAGGAAGGGAAACCACGTCAGGCACGCCGACTTCTCGTGCGGGACTGGTCCCCGGCCGCTGGCGACGGCAGCCGTTCAGAGCCGCTCCCACCCACGTGTACCGCACAAACGACTGGTAGGTGAGCAGCGCCAGCGTCATGGCGGCCAGCACCGACAGCGCAAACTTAAATGGCGTCGGAACGGCCAGCCTGGCGACGGCGATCTGAGCCAGGACCACAAAGGGGAGGTGAATGAGGTAGATCCAATACGACGCTTCGGCCAAATAACGCGTCAAGGAGTTGTACCCGCGCCGCGTCAACACAAATGCTCCGAACAAGCCAAACGTGGCCAGCGATGCATACAGCGAAAGCAGCCCCGCGAGAATCGAACGTTCCACGCCTGTGAGTCCGCCGGTCAGTTGCTGGTGAATCAGGGGAAGCAGGAATGCAAAAACAAGGGCGGCGAGGGCGAGCAGGACTTTGCTGTTCCTGACCTGCAGTTGCAGGGCATGGCGCGCGCGATAGAGCAATACGCCGGTTGAAAAGAAAACCGCGTAATAGAGAAGCTTGGAAGCGACCGGCAGAAACCCCTGGTAGAACCCCACAACGATTCGCGGATCCCAGTACAGAATCAGACCGCAGGGAACCGCCGGAAGCAGCGGCTTCCATCGCGATGCCAGAAACCGGTCGCAACGCGAGGCCATTCGCGCCGACCAGGCTCGCGTTCGGTCACCGAAGCCCATGCGGCTGCGAATATACCAGGCGGCGCACAAGACGATGCAATAAATGTAGAGGTACTGCAAAAACCAGAGATGTGTCATCCCGTACATCTGGGATCTGAGCTCGGGCGGGATCCCGAGACGCACAATGCCGCGCGGGACACACACGCCGTCGGCGATCCAACCGAGGGCCCAGATGTAGAAACAGGGTGGCAGAATTACAACGAAGGCCGCGAGCAGGGGCCACAGGATGCGCTGCGTGCGATGGGCCAGAAACAACCGGGCGCCTGACGAGGCGACGAGTCCCGCCGAAAGAAACCCGGTCAGCATAAAGAACAGGGGCATGATGAAGCACTCGATGCCCCAGACGATCCCATCGACGATTCGACAGGGACATCCGTCGCGCGCTGGCCACACGAGGTGTGAGAGCGGGCAGACCATGTAGGGAATGCCGGCGTGCAGCAAAACCACCAGCACCGCTGCCAGCCCCCGGAGCGTGTCGAGGCCGTGCAGGCGGAGGGGCAACCCGTTGCGGTTAACGGCAGACGTTGCGGGATGATTGATGTTCACGGCCCGGCCCTCGACGACCGTCTTCGCGACGTGCCGACGGCTCGACCGCGCCACGGAGATTGGAGAATTTTGCGAAGATTGGTTGTCACCGTCGTTATCGGCACCTTCCGTCGGAGCGGCACAGGTACGGGTTGCCGGGAAAAAGGGAAATCCCCTGGTCGAGGACGAATCCACCGGCTGGGCAGGATGGAACGCGCCCACCGTGGTGATTCGCACGGGGATGATTCGCACTGGCAGTGCAGGATGCGGCCTCGCCACCGACGTCGTCGGGAATCGTACGTTGACCGATTTCGGACCACGTGTTTTTGAGCGCCAAATCAATTGTTTTCACCAACCTTCCTTCGAGGACAAAGTTTCCCGGACGGAGCTCCGGCGGCATGCCTGACTGGTCGAGAACGCTGCGATTTCTGTTCCCCGGGCTGGTGTCTTTTTTCGCTCTGTCGGCGAGCGGATGTTCCTCCAGGCAGTTGAAAAAGCTCCTGTTCCCATGGAAAACCTCCGGTGGCACTGCGGCCCATGACGCGGCGGGGAAGTACGTCTGCCGGCAGTTGAATCCGGGGCGTCTCAAGTCGAAGAATTCACGGTCTCGGACAGTGCCTGCTGCGCTGGTGCGAGGTGCTCACCCTGCCAGGTGTTCCAGCCATGCGCGAATGTCGTGCTCGTATTCGCTGGCCAGGTTCCCCTTGACGAGCTGCCGGTGAAAATCGGCGGCCCCTTTGCGCCCCACGTCGGCCGCCCGCGCGCTCGGGAAGCGCTGGTCGGGTTCCGGGGCGATCATTCGCTGGCACAGGTGCAGGAGCAGCTCATTGCTGCTCACTTCCGGCGGGAGAAAGTCGGGCAAGCGCCGGTCCAGATCGGCCTTGGCCTCGATCAGTTCGCGGAGGGTCGCCAGGCCGGCGAACGCATCGCGACCAGCCAGCATTTCCACCAGCACATAGCCCAGGCTCGCCAGGTCTGATCGGGGCGTGTTGTCACGCCCATCGAGCACTTCGGGGGCTGCATAAACGGGAGACCAGGCACGGCGATGAGTCGCCCGTCGCAAGTCAATCGCCGAACCGATGTCGATCATCTTGGCGTTCCCGGTTCGCGTCAGCATGATGTTGGCGGGTTTAACGTCGCCATGCACGATCCCCGCGTCGTGCAGCGCCGCCAGGCCGGCGAGGCAATCACGAAGGACGGCGATGGCCACGCCCGGTTTGAGCAGCGGCTGTGCGGGCCCGGCCGTCAAGATCACGTTATTGACGTACTCCCAGCGCTCGGCGCTGGTTTTTTCGCGGGTCCGCTCGAGCATCCCCGGGGTGAGCACCTCGCGCAGGTCGTAGCCGTCCAGCCATTCCATCTCCATCAGGCGGATCCCGCGCCGTTCGATGAAATCATGCACGTCCACGACGTTGTCGCTCTGGATCAGCGCCACGCGGGCGCTGACCGCGCCGACGCGCGTCATGTCCTCCAGGTATGACTGGTCGCTGTGGTACGTCTCGGGGGAAAAGACTTTGAGCGCGACGGGGCGGACGAAGCCGTCGGCCCCCAGCCGGTCGGCCAGGTACACCGCCCCCTGGCCTCCCGCTCCCAGGATCCGCTGCTTGCGGTAGCGCGTGTCCCAGCGGATATCTTCGGCCCAGGCGATTTCTTCGTACCGCGCGAAAAGCGCCTGCCCGACCGAGTTCGAATGTCCGTCACCGCGAGGTTCCGGCGAGTTATATGGATACGAAACCGTGGACGTCATTCAGTCCTTCTTCCATGCTTTGAGAGCGTGCCATTCCATTCGGCACGGCATTGAAACATCCCGATTGCCAAGCCCAAAGATTACCTTGCGAAGCGCGCAAAGCGAAGCGAGTTCGTGCGGCGAAGCGCGAGAGACAAGGTCGATTTTATTTGATCGGCGTGCCCAGATCCCATGATTGGCCGGCCACCCCCCGAAGCGACCCTTGTGGTGGTAGACCATCACGTGCTCAACATCAGCGACTTTCGACTTCAGCGCCGTCTCCGGCCCTTTGTGCTGCGGCGCCGCGGCCATCAACGGGCTCCGGCCTTCGGGTTTCCCATCGTCCGCCACGGTCGCCATACGGCCGACAGAGGGCGTTGCCAGAGCGAGAGCCAGCGCTCGGTGGCCGAGAAGGGCGCGCACATCGGCGCCGAATGAATCGCCAGATCAATTGCCGGCTCGACCTTCGAGAAATCTCTGCAGGACCAGCGCGGCATTGTGTTCCTGATCCCGGGCGCCGTACACGAGAGTTACCGTCCCTTCCCGGCTCTTCGCTCTGAGCGCGTTGACGGCATCTTTGTTCGCCTGCAACTCCTTCCGGTAGCGCACCTGAAACTCTCTCCAGCGCCGAGGGTCATGACCAAACCACTGCCGCAGCTCGGTGCTCGGGGCCACATCCTTCAGCCACAAATCAACGGCCGCGCGGGCCTTGGTCAGGCCGCGCGGCCACAGGCGCTCCACAAGAATTCGCAAGCCGTCCGCACGTGAAGGCTTCTCATAGACGCGCTTGAGTTTGAGCATCGTCGTTTTCCTCCGACAATCGGTTCCGCTCTGGAGAATTGCCGTGCACGTCGAGGGCGTCGCATGCGCCGGCGCTGCGCCCGGGCATCACGAACGCTTTTCGGCCGATCGTCCAGCGGGTCGATCCGGCAGCGTCCAGGCGGGAGGGTCGCTGCACGGAAATGATTCCAGAGACGCCTCGTCGACTGTGTCCCAGGCCGGTTCCTCCAAGGCGGGCGCCGAGACTGGCCTGTCCGCCGACGGAGGTTTCACGGGCGTCGTTGCCGATCCTCCCTTTGACGATTGCTTTTTCGCGTGGTCATTCATGGTTGCACCAATAAAAAAGCCCTTCGGCGCGGTTTTCGCACGGAAGGGCTCTCGTAACCCGGTCGCATCTGCCCCTCACGGGCAGCTTTCTGACTGCAATCTTTCTACAAAGGCGGCGGACGAATGTCAAATTCGAAACACCGTTTCTGCAGAACGGTGATCCCCTCAGCGAACGATGGTCGCGTCCTGATTTGACGGCCGGCATGCGGCAATTTCTACCCGAGTTACATTTCAGTAATTCCGCTGGCGGCAGCTTGACAGTGCATACGTTCGATCTAGACTGACGTTTTTCGTACGTGGCGGGCGGGCGAGTGCGAAAAGGTCCAGTATGGCCGACGAATCTGGAAAATACGTGATCCAGCGCGGCAGCGAGTCGCGTCTGGAGTGGTGGACCGGGAGCGGCTGGACGGAAAACCGGGCTGACGCGAGGCGTTACGCTGCGGAGCCGCATCCCAACGAAGAGACCGGCGACGAATCCGCGTCTGCCGAGACACTCGAAACGGAAACGTAAGGCTGGCAACATTTGCAGGTATTCATGCGGGTCGATTGCTGCAAATCCCTGACGTGACGGAGAGTGAACTCAAGATCGCTGCTTTCTTCCGCGGGCTGACTTGAACGGCGCGCGCGGCGCGCCGACCGGACGGTGCGGATGCAGATCTTCCATCCCAGCACGAATACGTTCGCGAAGGCAACCATCTTCGGCGGATTGTTCGTCATCGCCGCTGCCGCCCTGGCTTGGGACCGGATCAACCGGTCGGCCTACGTCACCGAGGCCGACGTGGTGCGCGACCAGCCGGTTCCATTCAGCCACGAGCACCACGTCGGCGGGCTGGGGATCGACTGCCGCTACTGCCACACGACGGTC
>JBLMWR010001084.1:0-3293 GCA_050257335.1 Deltaproteobacteria bacterium
AACGCGCCGCCTGACAGGCTCTGCCTGTCGGCGCCAGGAGTCGTAGCCGGGACGATTCATCCAGATCAGCGATTTCCGCTCGTCCGACGGCAACCCCACGAGCCGCGCACCGAGTCATTTCGGAGGCCGCAGATAACGATATTTCATTCCCGCCGGATGACCAGCCTGTCGGCCGCTCCCGCGGCTTTGTAGACCGCGGCGGTTCGCGCCAGGCGCTCGTCGGCGCTGACGATTGTCAGCGAGCGCGGGGCGACCAGGCCCAGAAGTTCCGGCACGTCGGCGACGCGCAGCACATTCAGGAACTGCGGGGCGGCAGGGTCCATGTGCGTCAGGGGAGGTTGATGCGCAATCACACCTGCGACTTCCGGCTCGTAAAGGGCTGCATACGACGCGATAATCGCGCCGGGCCCTTCGCCGGCAACGTAGACGGGGACGTCCTGGTGAGTGGTGCGCAAATAGCGGGCCGTGGCGATGACGTCGTGCATCCGTCCCGTGTCCACGGTCCGCCCCAGCAGGACGTGCGACCGCGCGACATAATTCGGCGGGTTCTTGACGGTCCACCGCGTTTCGCCGATGCCGCGCGGCTCGCAGCGGTAGATTTGATCGCTTATGCCGCGGGTCTTCTCGAGCCAGGCGGGAAGCGGGTTTTCTTTTCCGTCATTCTGTACGAAGAGCACGATTCTTTTCGGCGCCGCGCCGCCCGCGGGGGATGTCATTTTTTCCAGCCGCACGGAAATTCCGGCCTCCGTTTCCAGCGTCGTCACTGCCGGTGGATCCTGCTTCTTCGTCTGCGCCAGCGGAACTCGATCCGGAAGCGAGTGAAAGACGACCCGTCGCAGTTCGCCGGCAAGGGCCTTCTTCCACTCGTCAAATCTTTCGTCGGTCGGCACGGCAACGTGCGCGACGGGGACAAAATGCTCGTCGATTGTCGTGTTCAACTGATCTTTGGGAAGATCGGCGTCGGTGGGGAAGACGCGCAGCTTCTGGGGCTCGATCGGGTGTACGGCCTTCGCCGAATCGTTGGTGACCAGATCGACTTCGCTGTCGGTCACCGGCCGGGCATCCTGCTTCAGATGGATGTTGATGAAGCGGCAGGCCGCTTGGCGGATGTCCTGGCGATAGGCGTGCCCGCCGACGCTGACCACCGCATCGACCTTGTCGCCTGCCCCGTACAGGCTGTACAGCCGCTCGAGCTGGCTGATGACCCGCTCGTTGGCGTCCATGGGAAAGATCCGATCGTTGTCGCTGTTGACGAACAGCATCGCGCGGGGAGCGATCAGCCCCGCGATCCGCGTCCACGGCCATTCAAACGTGTTGTACAGGAACATGCAGTCGCAGTGGCCGTTGATGACGCGGTTGGGGACGTACGCCAAGAGGTCCGCCATGCCGCTCACCGGCACGGCGACCTTCACCCGCTCATCGGCCGCGGCAATCCAGAACGTCGCCGCGCCCCCGCCGCTGATTCCCGTGACGGCGATCCGCTCGGGATCGACGTCCGGGCGGCCTATCAGGTAATCGATGCCCCGCACGCCGTTCCAGCATTCGACCCCCGCAGGCGTGTATCCCCGCGAATGCCACCACCAGCGGTTTTCCTTGTACGTGCCGTGATGAATGGCGGCGATTTCTCCCAGTTGCAACGTATCCACGACGAGGCAGACGTAACCGTGCCGGGCGAACCAGATGCCGTGGCTCTGGTAGGCGGTTTTGTTCCCGTCGCGTCCGCGATTCGAATGCCCGCAGACGTAGAACACCGCGGGGAGCCGCTCGCCCGGTTTTGCGCCGGCCGGACGATAGAGGTTGCCGGTGACATACAGCCCCGGCCGGCTCTGGTAATGCAGCATGTCGACGACGTACCCGTCGCCGGCAAGAGTCCCGGTGACCGTCGCCTTGAGGGGAGTTCTCTCGGGAAGGGGAGAGAGCCCCAGCATGTAGAAGTATTCGTCGCGATAGAGAGGGCGGCGCGTCTCCCAGCGGGCCGGGGATTCGAGGTCGCCCGCGAAAGGCGCGTGCAGCTCGAGGGTGATCCGCGCCAGGTAATTCTGGATCATCTGATCGCCCGGCTCGCCCCGATCGGGCTCGCCGAGGGGCTGCGCGTGGGCGAATCTGACGCCGGTGCATGTCAGAGCCGGCAGGACCACGAGCAGGAAGACACGTCGCAGCATGGTTCTTCTCCTTAAAGGTGCGCTCGAAAATACACCTGCAAGCAGTCTTGGTCAACAAGGGTGCCGAATTGGCGATTCACCTTCGATCCTGGCCGACCGCGGTGCGGCCGGTGCGTTTTATTGAGACCTCAAGATGGACTATCATGCCGCAGGATGTCCCTTCCGGGCCGTCGAAGTCGGCCGGAACAGCGCCAACTTTTGCATATTCCCGGCTCGCGCTCCCTGCGTCAGCCATCGTCCGCGACATCGACCGGCATCGAGGCTCTGATGTTTCCCGAAGGATTTGCCTTCCCCGCCGGAGATGACAGCGAACTGGCGCCGGAAGAAATCCGCAAGTTCGTGGATGAGGAAATTCCCGCCACGCGCCGGTCCTTGCTTCCCGCCGTCGCCGCCCACGCGCGCCGGCTCACGACCGGTTTCGACCAGATCGATGAAATTCATCGCGAGGGGGGAGAAACGCTCGTGAAGTGGATCGTCGCGAATTACGCACCGGGCCGGCCTCTGGCGATCACTTTCGTCTGCACGGGCAATTCCCGGCGGAGCATGCTGGGGGCAACGTTGGGAAACATCGCCGCCGCGTATTACGGCCTGCCGGAGATCCGCTGCTCTAGCGGCGGGACCAGACCGAGCGCCTTCAACGAGCGGACGATCGCCACGCTCCGCGATATCGGAGTCGAGATTGAAGCGACCGGCACGAGTGCCGAAGCGGGCCCCGACGGGGAAAGGAACCCTGTCTACCGCGTCCGCTGGGGCGCGCCGGTCGGGGAGTCTCTTCCGGAGATGACCGAGTTTTCGAAGCGCTACGACGACGCGCACAATCCACAACAGGGCTTCGCCGCCGTTCTCGTGTGCAGCGAGGCCGACGCCGCGTGCCCGATCGTGAAGGGTGCCGCCCTCCGGATCGCGATGCCGTATCCCGACCCGAAACTCTACGACGATTCCGAGTTCGAGGCCCGCAAATACGCCGAACGCCGCGACGACATCGGCCGGCTGATGCTGGCGGTGATGAAAGCGGCCCGATTGCGGCTGGTGTCGGCCGGAAAGCTGTAGGCCAGGCTTTCCTGCCTGACAGCGACGTGCGCTGCAAGCCAGATGGCGGTGGTAAAGCCCCGCAATATCGGACTTGGGCGC
>JBLMWR010001085.1:0-14252 GCA_050257335.1 Deltaproteobacteria bacterium
AACTGGTGCGGTACGAAAGCGAGCCGGGTCTGTTCGTCGAGGGCTGGCTGCTCCGCCCGGCTGATGCGACCGACGGGCGCAAACTCCCCGGAATCGTTGGCCTCCATCAGACGACGAAAGACACGATCGACGAGATTGCCGGGGTCACCGGGCCGGCCGAGCAATGGCTCGGGCTCCGGTTCGCCCAGCGCGGCTTCGTGGTCTTCTGCCCGCGGTGCTTTCTGTGGCAGGATGCCGCCGATTACAACGACGCGGTCGCCCGGCATCGCGAGCGGCATCCGCGGTCGCTGGGGATGGCCAAGATGCTTTACGATGCGATGCGCGCCGTCGACGTTCTGGCGTCGCTCCCCGACGTCGACCCCGACCACATCGGCGCCGTCGGCCACTCGCTCGGCGCCAAAGAGACGCTGTACCTGGCGGCGTTCGACGAGCGGATCAAGGCGGCGGTGGCGAGCGAGGGAGGCATCGGTTTCCGGTCGACCAACTGGGACGCGCCGTGGTATCTCGGGCCGGCGATCCGCGACGAGAAGTTCTCGCTCAATCATCACCAACTTCTGGCCCTGATCGCCCCCCGGCCATTCCTGATTCTCGGCGGCGAATCAGGGCCGGGAGCGTCCGACGGCGACCGCACGTGGCCCTTCATCGAAGCCGCGCTCCCCGTCTGGCGACTCTATGGCGAGCCCGCCCGCCTCGGCCTGATGAACCACAGAAAAGGGCACTCGATTCCCCCTCCGCAGGCCGAATACATGGCCGAGTGGATGGAAATCTATCTGAGGTGAGGAGGTCGCTGCAGCGGGGTCACTCCGTAACCCCGTGGTATATGAGTTGCCAATGATTAATTGCGTGCGGGCCCGATTACGGGTCAAAAGCCGCGGAGCGAGAACGAGGCCCAAACGTGGTGCTGTGATCCGATTCGCAAGCATTGCAGTTTCCCGTCCGGTCTCGGAGTGACCAGACTACACGGCGCGTCCTGCATCGGCTAGAATTCATAAGTCGGTGATTATGTAATGCCCGGTGGCTCGGCAGGGTTGGATGAGCAAGCCAGTTTCAGACGAGTGCTTTGTCAATGATAAAAGTTTAGGTTGTAGCCACGCTCACCAGAGCGTGGGAAAGCATCGAATACAGCCTCATCCCCCACGCTCTGGCGAGCGTGGCTACCCGAAAATCAAGGTTTGACAAAGCACTCGCCGGGCGGGAGATGATCGATGGGTGTCGCGGGTGTGTTTCTATGGTCGCTCCTCGCGGTGGGCGAGCCGGCCGGCCGTGTTGAACCGACGGCCGAGCAGGTGCGCCACTACGAAACCTCCGTCCGCCCGCTCCTCGTCGAGCACTGCCAGAAGTGCCATGGCGAGAAGAAACAGTTTGCGGGACTGCGGCTGGACTCGCGCGCGGCGATTCTATCGGGGGGCGATTCGGGCCCGGCGATCGTGCCGGAGAAGCCGGCCGAAAGCCTCCTGATCCGCGCGGTGCGGCAGGTCGATGACGACCTGAAAATGCCCCCCAAGAGCAAGCTGACCGACCGGCAGATCGCGGACCTCGTGCGGTGGGTCGAGATGGGGGCCCCGTTTCCGGTGGCGGCGAAGGCCGCCGCGCCAAACCGCGATCCGAATCACTGGGCCTTCCAGCCGCCGGTCGATCCGCCCGTTCCGGCGGTGAAGAACGCCGCCTGGCCGAAGTCTCCCCTCGACAATTTCATCCTGGCGAAACTCGAAGCGACGGGGCAATCCCCCGCCGCGCCGGCGGACAGGCGAATCCTGATCCGCCGCGTGACGTTCGACCTCACCGGCCTGCCGCCGACCCCGGCTGAAATCGCCGTCTTTCTGGCGGACCAGCGCCCCAGCGCCTTCGCCGATCTCGTCGATCGACTGCTCGCCTCCCCGGTCTACGGCGAACGCTGGGGCCGGCACTGGCTCGACGTGGCCCGCTACGCCGACTCGAACGGGCTCGACGAAAACGTCGCCCACGGCAACGCCTGGCGGTATCGCGACTACGTCGTCTCGGCGTTCAACCACGACAAGCCGTACGACCGGTTCCTTCTCGAACAACTCGCCGGCGACCTGCTTCCCGCCGCGGACGAACCGCAGCGGCACGAGCAGTTGATCGCCACTGGCTTTCTGGGGATCGGTCCGAAAGTACTGGCCGAGGTGGACGAAGCGAAGATGCAGATGGACATCGTCGATGAGCAGATCGACACGGTCGGCCGGGCGATTCTCGGTCTGACGCTGGGGTGTGCCCGCTGCCACGACCACAAGTTCGACCCCATCGACGCCGCCGACTACTACGGCCTGGCCGGGATCTTCAAGAGCACCCGGACGATGGAAAACTTCAAGAAGGTCGCGAAGTGGCACGAGAACGTGCTCGCGTCACCCGAGACGAAGGCGATGCAGGCGGAATACGAGGCGCGGGTGGTCGCGAAGAGGCAAGCCGTGGAGGCCTTTGTGGCGAAGGCGGATGCGGAGGTACGCGCCGGCCTTCCGGAGGGGACCAAGCCTCCCGAGAAACTCGAGACGCTGTATCCGGATGCGGTGAAAGCGGATCTCAAGAAGCTCCGCGACGAGCTGTCGCAACTGGAAAAGAACCCGCCCGAGCTCCCCTCGGCAATGGGGGCGACCGAGGACAAAGTCGCCGACGAGGCGATTCACATTCGCGGCAATCCGCTCAAGCTCGGGGAAGTCGTGCCGCGGCATGTCCCCCCGGTTGTGCATGGCCCGGCCGCGGTGAAGTTTTCCTCCGCCGAAAGCGGGCGGCGCGAGTTGGCGCAGTGGCTGATCGACCCGAAGCATCCCCTGACCAGCCGGGTGCTCGTCAACCGGGTCTGGCGGTGGCATTTTGGCAAAGGCCTGGTCGCCACCCCAGACAACTTTGGACTCTTGGGGGAAGCGCCGTCACATCCGGAATTGCTCGACTGGCTTGCGCGGCGTTTCATCGACGCGGGGTGGTCGCTCAAGTCCCTGCACCGCCTGATTCTGAACTCCGCCACGTATCAGCAGAGCAGCACGCCCACCCCTGAAGCTGCGGCGCACGATCCCGAAAATCGCCTGTTCGGCCGGGCCGATGTGCGCCGGATCGAAGCCGAGGCGGTGCGCGACGCGCTGCTGGCCGTCAGCGGCCGGCTCGACACAACGATGGGTGGGACGCTGCTGAAGGTCAAGAACCGAGGCTACTTCTTCGACCACACGTCGAAGGATCTCACCGATTACAACAGTTTCCGGCGGTCGCTCTATCTCCCCGTCGTCCGCAACAACCTGTACGACGTCTTCCAGTTGCTCGACGCGCCCGACGCGGCCATTCCCAACGGTGACCGGGCGACCACCACCGTCGCGCCGCAGGCGCTGCTCATGCTCAACAGCGATTTCGTGATGCAGTCTGCCGCCGATTTTGCGGGACGGCTGCTGAGCGGCGAGGCGGCCGACGACGATCGCATGCAGCGGATGTATGCGATCGCCTACGGCCGTGAGGCGACTGCCGAAGAGTTGGGCGAGAACCGAAAATTCCTGGCCGAACTTGAGCAATCGCTGGCCGTCAGCGAACCCGACGCGGCCAGACGGCAACGCCAGGCGTGGAACGTGTTGTGCCACACGATCGTGGCGGCGAATGAGTTCATCTATGTGAAGTGACGCTCGTAGTACCGCCTTCAGGCGGCACGCGGGTTGCGACGCCCGCCTGAAGCCGGTACTACGAGAGGATTCAGGCGAGTACATCCTGATGTTCCCCGACACCCCGCTTTCCCGCCGCACTTTGCTCGGTCGCACGGCCGTCGGCTTCGGTTCGCTGGCGCTGGCGTCGCTGCTGGCGGATGAATCGGCCGCGAACGTCGCGCCGCTCGATCCGCTGGCCGCCAGGCCCCCGCACTTCCCGGCCCGGGCGAAGCGCGTGATCTTCCTGTTCATGAAGGGGGGGCCGTCGCACGTCGATACGTTCGATCCCAAGCCGCTCCTGACGCGCGACGACGGCAAGCCCCTCCCCTTCGCCAAACCCCGCGTGCAGTTCGCCCCGACGACCAACCTGCTCAAGTCGCCGTGGGAATTCAGGCAGTACGGCGAAAGCGGGCTGTGGGTCAGCGAGCTGTTTCCGCACCTGGCCGAACGCGTGGATGACCTGTGCATGGTGAACTCCGTCCATGGGACGAACCCCGCGCACGGCGGAGCGGTGCTCAAGCTCCACACGGGCAGCGACAATTTCGTCCGACCCAGCATGGGCTCGTGGGTCAGTTATGGCCTGGGAACCGACAACGCCAACCTCCCCGCCTTCGTGACCATCTGCCCCACGCTGGCCCATGGCGGGATCAACAACTGGAGTTCGGCGTTCCTTCCCGCGGTCTACCAGGGAACGCCGCTCGGCAACGCCAGCATCCCTTCCGATCAGGCCCGCGTGAATTACATCAGCAATTCCAAACTGCCGCGCGAGATCCAGCGGCTGCAGCTCGATCGCCTGGGCGCAATGAACCGCAACCATCAGGCGCACAGCGGTCCCGAAGCCTCGCTCGAAGCGCGCATCAACTCGTTCGAGCTGGCCTTCCGCATGCAGGGCGAGCTGCCGAAGGTCGAGGACCTGTCGGGCGAATCGGCGGCGACGCAGAAGCTGTATGGTCTGGATGATCCGGTGACGGCGAATTTCGGCCGGATGTGCCTGAAGGCCCGCCGCTTTGCGGAAGCCGGCGTGCGGTTCATCCAGGTGACGCACAGCGACAGCAAGGTGCAGTGGGACCAGCACTCGGACCTCAAGAATGGACACGAAAAGAACGCCCGCGAAGTTGATCTGCCGATCGCCGGCCTGCTCTACGACCTCAAGGCGCGGGGGCTCCTGGAGGACACGCTGGTGTGGTGGGGAGGCGAGTTCGGCCGCACGCCGGTCGCCGAGTCGGGGAACGGCCGCGACCACAACCCCGAAGGGTTCACGATGTGGCTGGCGGGAGGTGGGGTGCATGGCGGCCTGCGCTACGGCGCCACCGACGATTACGGCTATTACGCCGCCGAGAACAAAGTGCACATCCACGACCTGCATGCCACGATCCTGCACCTGTTGGGCCTGGACCACGAACGCCTTACCTACCGCTATGCCGGCCGCGATTTCCGACTCACCGACGTCGAAGGCCGCGTGGTGGAGGAGCTGTTTGCGTAATGCAGCCGGCACGCTCCGCGCGGATTCGATACGGCACCCCCAGGCTAATGGCTGTGACCCCTCCGAGGTCAATACTGGTGACCCACACATGCACTTGAGTTCTTCGATGCCCTTGACGATATCACGCGGAATTGCAGGCCTGCTCTTTGCGGTTCTCGCTGTGTCGTCCCATCTCGCCGTCGCCGCCGAGCGCGATCCAGATCTCATCCGCCGCGAGAACGCCAGACCAGGGGCCCGCGACTGGCAGTTGACGCGGGTGGCGCTCACGAACACGAACAGCGTCCGCGCGGCGTACATCGAGGGGTATTGCTCGAAGCAGAGCGTCGCCGCGGGAGAGACGATCGACATCATGGTCTCGACCAATCCTCCGGCGAAGTTCCAGATCGAGATCTTCCGCACCGGGTATTACGGCGGCCGGGGAGCGCGGCTCCTGAAGACGCTCGGGCCGTTCCAGGGAGAGAAGCAGTCCGACCCCGAGATCGGGCCCAAGAACCTGCACGAGTGCCGATGGAAGCCGGCGACGACGGTCGCCATTCCCGCCGAGTGGCCCGGCGGCGTTTATCTCGGTCGCCTCACCACCCTGCCGCCGGATGAGAACACGGGTGCCTGGCAGAGTTACGTGATCTTCATCGTGAAAGACGATCGCCCTGCGGACATTCTCTTCCAGTGCTCGGACAACACCTGGAACGCGTACAACCAGTGGCCGAGCAATTATTCGGTGTACACGCATCCCAGGGGGAATCAGGGGCCGTGGGCCGACGTGAGCTTCGATCGGCCGTACGGCCGGTATGCCCAGTTCACGAGCGTCGTCAATGACCCGCTCTCCGTCGGCTCGGGCGAATTCATTTCGTTTGAATTCCCCTTAAGCTACTTTCTCGAACAGCACGGCTACGACGTATCGTACGTCTCGAACAGCGACATGGTGTCGCCCGAGCGGGGGCTCAAGTGCAAGGCGTTCATCAGCGTCGGCCATGACGAGTACTGGGACCGCCGGCAATACGACAGCGTCGTCAAGATGCGCGACGCCGGAGTGAACATCCTGTTTCTTTCGGGGAATGCCGTCTGCTGGGTGACGCCGCTGCGAAAAAGCAGCGACGGCCGCCCGGCGCGGATCATGTTCCGCGGCGGCCCGTACGGCGGAGACTACAAATGGGCCGTTGATCGCGAGAAGGAAAACGGCCCGTTCCCCGAGAGGGGGCCGGACGAGGGGTATCTGATCGGCGCACGCAACATCGAACCGGTCAACGGCGGCGGCGACTGGGTCGTCACTCAGCCCGATCACTGGATCTTCACGGGGACGGGGATGAAAGCGGGCGACCGCATTCCGGGGCTGGTCGGCTGGGAATATCACGGCGATCCTCCCAGGGACATCCCGGGACTGGAGATCGTAGCGGCGGGAACGGCACTGGTCGGGGGCGTCCGTCCGCAGCACTGGACGGCGACGATTTATCCCGGCCCGAAAAAGAATTTCGTTTTCAACGCCTCGACGATTTTCTGGGCGCAGGGGCTGAGCCACCCTCCCGGCCATACCCTCCCCTGGTCGCACTGGAGCCGCCCCCATGGCCCCGACGAACGCGTCCAGCGAATCACGCACAATTTGCTCAAGCAGGCGATCGGGAGTGAGTCGAAGTAGCTCGGGCTTTCCCGTCTGACGGTGTTGCGGTTCCGAACGTGCCCATGAGAAGATTAAAGTTGACCGCGCCTGTCTCGACCGGCTACGCTGAAACAGAAGTCCATTTCATCCGGGAGGCTTCAGCGTGACGAACCCAATTCGAGCGTTCACTATACTGACATTCGCTGTGGGCCCGCTCGCCGTTCTAATCAGAGATGCGCCGGCATCCGGACAGGAAACAGCCGCGCCGGCGGTCTCCCCCGAAGGCTCGGTGCCCGCCCGTATTCGTATGAATGTCGCTGACGAATGGGAAATGCATCGGCGGGCGACTTCTCCGGACTATCGCCCGAAGTACCAGTCGATCTTCTTTGATCCCGGATATGCACGGTACTGTCCCATCCGGCCGTACTGGAATGGCGTCTTCTCCGCCGGCGGCAGGCCCCGTACGTCGGGCTTATAGCCTGGCAGCGATGTGGGAACCTTGGAAGCCCATTCTACGGCGGGGTCGGATTCTCGCTCAGCAGATACGCCAGCAGGTGTTGCAGCTCTTCGACGCTCTTGACGAGCCCGGCGGGCATGGGGGATGTGGCGGATTTCTGCTGTTCGTCGATTTCGGATTTGGGGATCGTGCGCCGGGTCGCGTCGGGGAGGAGCAGCTCGATCTGATCGGCGTCGTCGGCGACCACCAGGCCGCCCACGGTCTGGCCGGCTTTGGTGACGATGGCCGTCGCCCGGAACGTCTCGGCGACCTGCTTGCTGGGGAGGAGAACCGATTCCACGAGGTGGGCCACGGTGAAGCGGCGTCTGGCTTCGGCCAGGCTCGGTCCGCCTGCGCTCTTTTGATCGGCGACGATGGCGTGGCACTTGACGCAGCCGAGGGTGCCGAACAGCCGCCGGCCTTTTTCGGCCTCGCCCGAGCGGACGCGGCTGGCCCAGTCGAGTTCGATGAATTCCGGCGGGATCGCCTGGCCATCGGTTTCTTTCGCCGAACGCAGGCGCTCTGCCAGCAGGCTGGAGTCGAGCTTCTCGGGCAACGTCGCGGTCAGCGGCTTCGCCGCGTGAAATCGCAACGCGACCGTGATCGGCGCGGGGGCGTGCCGCAGGCGAATCAACAGATCGTTGCTTCCCGGTTGCAGATCGAGCAGCCATGTCGAGTCGCCTGGACTGCCGGGCAAGTCAATCGGGGAGATCCTCCGGCCGTTGTGCGAGAGGGAAACAACGGTTCCTACCGGCACGCGGAAGAGGCCGTTCTGGCGGGCGGCGCTTTGCAGGCGCAGGTAAGCGAACGACGACGAGGGCTCCGCCGCGGCAGCCAGCGGAAAGGCGCCGTCGCGTGCGGCAGTCTCGTTCCACGCCCGGTCGCCGTAGCGGGCGGTCAGATCGACGGCGTCCCGTTCCGGCGGAAGCGGTTTCGTCGCCGACTGTTCGCCGTTGGCGAAAGGGCCGACGTACCAGGTTTGCTCGACACTCGTGGCGGGCGCTGGTTCGAGGTCGCCGACCAGGACGTCGATGCGCGTTCGCTCGACAGACGGCTCGCTGCGCGGGTCACGAAGCAAGCTCAGAAAATAAGCCGCCTGCAGACGAACATTGCGGTCGGCGTCATCCAGCCGCTGCATCAGCAGCGAAAACAGCTCTTCCTGTTGCGGGGAGTGTCGCGCGGATTTCCATGACTGGGCGATGGTGTAGCTGCCGCTCGGTCCGGCGGCCGCGAGATTTACCGGCTCCGGCGTATCGGCAAAGGGGAGCCGGGTCTTGAAGAAGGCCCCTTCCTTTGGGAGGAAGAGAGGCAGATTCTCAGGCGGGGGGAGGTGCGTTGCCGGCACCGTCAGCCGGACGCCGACGGTCAGCGTCCCCACCAGGCGCGTGGCTGCATCGGACGATTCCACGAGTGACTGCAGTTCGGGCCGTGGTGCCCGTTGCGCCAGAAGCCGGGCGGCGGTCTGCCGCAGATAGGTGTCGGCGGTGGCACCTGTGGTGGCGACGGCGGCGACCGGCAGGTCGGCATTGGTTTCAATGAAAAAGTGCAGGGCGGTGAGGCGCACGCGAGGATCGGGATCGACCAGGGCTTTGGCGAACAGCGGCTGCAGCCCGGCTGCCGGATCCGAAACACGGCCGGCCAATTCCTGCGCAGGCTGCCACGCACTCCCCACTGATCCGGCGAGGTGTCCTAGTGCCCGGAGCGCCTGCCAGCGCACGGCGGGAGTTTTCTCTTCGGCCAGACGGCGCAAACGCGGCAGCGCACGTTCGCTGCGTCCGGCGGCTGCAAGCCAGATCAAATGGTTGAATTGCGTCTGGCGCGACGCGTCGCCTTGCGGTTCGGCGCGGTCTGGTCCGGGGGCGATCAGGCTGGCCAGACGGTTGGCGGCTTCGTCGAGCAGCGGTCCGCCGCGCCGCAGGAGCTCCTGGTGTGCCCACTGCCGCCGCTGCCACGACGGGCCGGCCAGCTCCGACCAGAGCCGTTCGGCGGAGACTTTGACGGGGTCGTATGGTTCGAAGCGCGGCACCTGTGCACTGCCGGCTGCCGTCAGCACGATCAGGTCGCTGTAACAGTAGGGGGAGGCCACATTTCCGGCCAGATACAGGCTGGTGACAAACAGCCGCCCGTCGCCGCCGATTCCCACGCCCACAGGTCGCGCGTTGTTTCGCCCCTCGACGACCGTCGCTTCCTCGGCGGAGAAGCTTGCCCCCCGCGGCGCGAGGGCGTACTTCGTAACGGCGTGGCGATCCCACCGGGCCATGAGGAGCCGGCCGCGATAATCAGCGGGGAAGGGGGGCTCATCGTAGTAGACGAGATCGCACGGGACACCTCGCCCCAGCTTCGCGCTCATGGTTTCGACGAGGTCCGCACGATCGGGGCTTTTGGACGCCATCCATCCGCGCGGCCAGCCGAAGTCGACGTGCGGCGTCACGTGCAGGAGCCGTGCGGGAGCGTAGCGATCAGCGAGCGATTCGTGGTCGTTATCGTTAGTGAACAGGTTCCAGTCCCGGTCAAACGCCAGCCCGACCGGCCCGCGCAATCCTCCCGCGATCACCTTCAGCGATTCGACGCGAGCGGCTTGTCCGTTCCCGGCGGCTTTCCCGCACATCCGCAGTTGCAGCACGGCCCCGGCGCCGGTGCAGGGGACGGTGCGATCGCCCGGCTCCAGATGCAGCGTCCAATGTCCCCAATGGTCCGGGCGCGACCAGTCGCCGTATCCGAGCAGCGGATCGCCGTGCGTGACATACAGGTCTCCTTCCGGCCCCCAGGCCAGGCAGTGAAAGCTGACGTGCAGGTCGAGAGGCAGGCCCCACAGGAGCCGCACGGGCTTGAGATTTTCGCGCTGCACCCGGCCGTTGGGGAGCACGTAAAGGGCGCTGTTCGTCAGGACGAACAGATCGTTGCCGCGCCATTCCAGCCCGATAATGATCGAGTCCTGCGGGAACTTGCACAGCTCGCGCTTCGGGGCGTAGCCGCCGCCCTTGAGGGGCTCGAAGACGAATGCGGCCTCGCGTCCGCCGACGAAGACGCGCCCCTCGGGATCGGACTTCACCGCCATGAAGACGTCGTTTTCAGAGCGGTCGATGAGAGTCGCCGTGAGACGCCCGTCCGCCGCGACGTGCTGCAATCCGGCTGGCGGCGCCGGGGCGGCCGACGCCGTCTGCTTCCGAACGGCACTTACCGTGGCGGCGTTCTTGAGCGACCCTTCGTCGGCGGCGTGCCGATCTTTGATGTCGTCGAATCGCCACAGCCCCAGCGTGCGTTCGTCGGCTTCAAGCGGTTTTTCGGGGACGCGGCTGATCTCGCGCGCTCCCCGCGACAGACGCACTTCATCAATCAATCCGGCGCAGCCGATCTCGTGCGTCACCAGGCTGCCAATCGCCAGGTCCCCCGCCTGCGAAGGCATGTTCTTCGACTCGATGGCGGCGTTGGCGACCCGTTTGCCGTCGGCATACAATCGAACGCGTTTCGGTTCATAGACAAAGGCCACGTGATGCCACTGACCATCGGCAACGACTGCCTCGGAATGGACGTGGTCGGGAGTCATGCCGGGTACGTAGACGGTCAACTTCCCGGACCCGGCCATAGTGAACAATTCCCAATGCGTGCCGGAAGCCTTGGATTCATTCGCCACGAGGATGTTGTACGGTCCGCGATCGAAGAGCCTGGCCCAGCACTCGACCGTCAGCGGCGGCTGGCGATAGTCGTCCTTGCCGGCGATTTCACCACGCGCCACGCGCGGGTCGAGGGCTTTGCCGAAGCGCCCTTCAATGAGCGCGTTTTCGGGGGGCGGACCGGCCTCGAGCGGGGCCGGCGGAACGGGGGTGCGGTACTTCGGTTTGTCTCCCGGCAGTTTCCCGGCAAGCTGGGGGATGAGCCAGTCGAGGCCGTCGAGATTATCGAGCAACCGCTGTTCGGCGTCGTCGTCGGTGTGCCCCAGGATGCCGATCGGGCCGCGGTAGCCACTTTCACGGATTGTCTTGAGCAGACCGAGATCGAGCGTCCCCGCGCCCAGCGGCAGAATCTTGCGTCCCTGGCGGTCGCCGTCGGGGACCATACCGTTCAGGTTCAGGGCGTAGAGATGCGGGAGCATTTCCTTGAGCAGCTTCGGGAAGCGGCCGAGATGGGCGTGGCCGTGGTGCAAGTTGTAGACCAGCCCCACGTTCGGGAGCTTGAGCTCCGCCAGAATCGCAAACTGATTTTCCGGTTCGCCGAACCAGCCCCCGTGGTTGTAGAGGCCGACCGTACAGCCAATTCTCGCGGCGGCCTCGGCGATGGGACGGATACGGGCGGCTTCGGCGGCAATCCGTTGTCGCTGCTCATCGGGAGTCTTCGTCGGCTCTCCGCCCCCCGTCACCCACAGTTGCGTTTTGACGCCGCGCTTCTGCAGGACGTCGAGCAACTGCCGGCCTTCACCGTTGAGCCCTGGGAACCAGACCGCAGTCAGCTCGATATTATGCTTCTGCAGCTCGGCGACTTCGGTGTCGAAGGCTGGAAGGTGTTCGGCGCGCCAGTCGTAGGCGTACCGGCGGAAGCCGAGGCGCTGGAGCATGGCGACGCGCTCAACCGGTCCGCGCTTCCTGGAGTCGAACGGGACAATGCACCAGGCGACGAGATTGTCGCGGGCGAAAAGATCGGGTGCCCGGCCGGGGGTTTGCGTTTGGGCTGGCGCCGTAGAGGGCGTTGTAAGTAATATGCCGGCGCAAGTCGCCAAGAATCCCGCTGCGGCAATCAATCGTTTCATAACATTACTTCGTCGCATGAGACGCTCTGGAGCAGGTCCCGCCTCCGGGCGGGACCTGGTTTGCGGTTCGTTGTCGCAAGCTGGCTTTTCGGATCGTTTCCCCATCTCGCGTTCCGCAGGACGGCCCTTCCAGGCCGTCGAAAAAGGCAGACGGCCCGGAAGGGCCGTCCTACAGGTCCTGCCGGGCGACTTCGGCCAGCGCGGCCCGCATGCGAGCCTCGATGTGTGCGGACATCGCCCAGTGCGCGGCGACGCCATCCCCTTTTTCGAGGGCATTGAGGATCTCGATGTGCTCGGCGAAGGCCTGCCGCAGGTTCTCGGGCGAGCCGGTCGCGCGGCAGAAGGCCCGCACGAGGCGCCGATACTTGGCGATTTCGGTCCGCAGCCGCTCGTTGCCGGACGCCGCTCCGAGCGTATCGTGAAATCGAATGTCGAATTCGATGGCGTGGATGGCCCAGTTGGGACGACCGATCGAAGCGGCCAGTCCCTGCGCCGACTGTCGCAGGGCTTCGAGGTGCGCGGGATCGAGGCGTTCGGCGGCCCGCTCGGCGGCGGCCGGCTCGAGCAACAGCCGCATTTCGTAGACCTCCCGCACCTGCCGGGCCGTGAGCCGAACGACCCGCGACTGGCGGTTCGTCATCGGTTCGACCAGTCCGTCGACGGCGAGCCGTTTGAGGGCCTCATGGACTGGTGTGCGGCTGACCCCCAGCTCGGCAGCCAGCGCGACTTCGGTCAGCTCAGCACCGCTGGCATAGTGGCCGCCGAGAATGCCTTCCATAATCGTTTCGTAAACCGCATCGGCCAGCGGAGCGCGGGTGACACGATCGAGTCGCAGACTGCGGGTGTGAATCATCAATGACTCCCTCGCGACCGTGGGGCACGTTTCTAACCTGCCCGTCTGGTCATTCACTCATCAGCAACAACGCCATTCCAAAGAACACACGACGCCGTCGCCGATGCTGCCGCAATCCGGAAGCATCGTCTCTGGGGCGACCCCCCAATTGCTGCAGGTTCTGCGACCGGCAACTTGCCCGTCGCCAAGCTCGCCGTTACTCTAATACTTTGCATGCATGCATGCAAGGCATTGCTGATCCTTAGGATGACCTGTGAAGATTCCGGACGACACGCGTCAACCCCACAATTTGATTGCCGAGGGCACTCGCCCGCTCTTTCGCGAGATGACGGTCGAAACGGGAGCAGCGCGGCTGAATGTGGCCGTGGGACCTGACAATGGTCCGCTCCTGGTCTGCATCCACGGCGTGGGGCGGTCATGGCGCGATTTCCTGCAGATGCTCCCAGGTCTGGTTCCCTGGTGGAATGTGCTGTGCCCCGATTTGCGCGGGCACGGGAAATCGGCGCGCGTCCCGGAGCGGTATCTCGTTGACGACTACCTGGGAGATATCGGCTCGCTGCTGGAGCACCTGGGGCGGCCGGTCATTCTGCTGGGGCACTCACTGGGGGCCCTGCTGTCGCTGGCTGCGGCGGCCCGATGGCCGCAGCGGGTACGGGCCGTCGTCGCCGAGGATCCGCCGTCCGAGAAATTCCTCGCGCGAATCTTCGACACGACTTACGCACCGGTGTTTCAGGCGATGCAGCGGTTGGCGGGCACGGCGCTGGACGCGGCGGCGGTGGCGCGCGAGCTGGGGGAGGTGGTCGTTTCTCGTGAGGCTGGTGGCGCTCCGGTTCGGCTGGCCGACATCCGCGACGCCGCGTCGCTGCGGTTCAGTGCCCGTTGCCTGCGCGACGTCGATCGCGACGTTTACAAGCCGGTGCTGGCGCGGCGGTGGATGGACGGGCTCGATTTTCACGGGCTGCTCCCGCGGGTCGTCTGTCCGGTCCTGTTGCTGCGCGGCGATGAGACGCGGGGAGGCATGTTGCCCCGTGCCGACGCCGACGCGATCCTCGACCGGCTGCCGGACGGGATGCTCGTCGAGTTCCCCGGCGTCGGACATCAAATCCACTGGCTCGACTGCGGGAACATGGTGCGCGTGACGTTGAATTTTCTGGAATCGGTGCCATAGACGCCGCCACGTCCACAGCAAGAAAATGGATTGAGGAACTGCGGATGACACTGATGGACGCGGACGTTGGAGTTCAGGCTTGAGCCTGGGGCCTTGCGGCCCCGGTCGGAAAAAGTGATTGAAGAGGTTCAAAGATGCAAACCGCGACCGGCTCAACCATCATCACCAACGGACAGCTCGTGGATGGCACCGGGCGGGCGGCCGTCCGCGACGCGGCGGTCGTCGTCGAGAAGGGGCGCATCGCATACGCCGGGCCGGCGGTCAGGGCGCCGCGCG
>JBLMWR010001086.1:0-3419 GCA_050257335.1 Deltaproteobacteria bacterium
CCCGTACAGGATCCACGAGCCCATGCTGGGAAACCCCGGCATAAGCCGCCCCGAAAACAGCTCGTACTGCGCCGCAGAGTGCACGACCGAGTCGCCGTGACACGAGCGCAGGACGGCAATGTCGTCGATGCAGCGGGCTGTGTGGGGAAACAGATCCGAGACCTCGATCCCGCTCTCTCCATATTTCTTGAATTTCCGCCGCGTCCCGAGAAGCTTCGCGTCCCTTTGGATGAACTGGTATTTGGCTTCGCCGAATTCCTTTGGCCGCGGCTGCCCGTCCAGCTCATTGAGGAGCGGCTTGGGATCGAACGTCTCGATGTGGCTCGGGCCGCCGGACATGAAGAGGAAGATGACCGACCGCGCCTTGACCGGCAACGGCGGCGCTTTCGGAGCGAGCGGATCGGGCGTCCCAGCGCGCAGCGATTCTTCGTGGAGCAGCGCGGCGAGCGCCAGGCCGCCGAAGCCGCAAAAGGCATCGCGGATGAACTCGCGGCGGCTGCGCGTGAGACGGACGTGCGGGCGCGGGGAAATGTCAGGGAACATACAGAAACCCGTTGACGTTGAAGAGAGCCAGCGCGAACTCGGCGAGCGGCTGCTCGCGCAGAAAAGCGTCCGACAGCTTTCGCTCTTCGTCGGTCGGCGATCGGCCGAGCGCCAGCCGGTACGCGCGCTCGATGTTTCGCGCGCGATCCCCGCCCATTTCCTGCTCGAGGCGGCGGGCGAACGCTCCGGCCAGATCGTTCGACGTCCGGCCGTTGAGCAGCTCCAGCGCCTGCGGTGCGTGGGTGCTCGATTCCCGCCGCGCGCAACTGGTCATCAGCGCCGGCGCGTCGAACGCTTCCAGAAACGGCAGGCGCAGGTTTCGCTTGGCGATCAGGTAGATCGAACGCCGGTCGTGCTCGGCGGCATTGGCGGTGACCTTCCACTGCGACGGCTTATAAAGGAGCTGAACCAGCTCGGGATCGACCGGGACCATGACGCTGGGCCCGCCGACCGCGACGTTCAATCGCCCCGACACGGCCAGCATGGCGTCGCGCATCTCTTCCGCCGAAAGACGCCGCCGGTTGAAATGCCACAGCAGCCGGTTGTCGGGATCGGCGCGCCGGGCCTCGCCGGCAGCCGGCGCCCGGCTCGACTGCCGATAAGTGCTGCTGAGCACGATCAGCCGGTGAATCGCCTTGAGCCGCCATCCCTTCTCGACCAGCGTCGCCGCCAGCCAGTCGAGCAACTCGGGGTGGCTGGGGCGATCTCCCTGTGTTCCGAAATCGTTCTCGGTTTTGACGATGCCGGCGCCGAAATGATGCTGCCAGAGGCGATTGACGATCACCCGCGCCGTCAGCGGGTGGTTCGAGTCGGTCAGCCACAGGGCCAGACGTGTCCGCGGAAAGGTGACGTCGGCGGGGAGCTCCGGCACGTTGTCGGCCACCAGCACACCAGGCGGCCGTGGGCCAACCGCCTCTCCTTTTTTCTCCCAGATCCCACGCTTGAGAACGTGGATCGGCGTGCGATGGTCGAAGTCATCCCACGTGCTCGGAATCGTCGGCAGCGGAGGGGGCTCCCGGTCTTCCAGTTCTTCGATCTGCCGGTTCAACCGGTTTCTTTCGTCGCCGGCCGCCTTTTTGGCCCGTTCCTTGAGCTTCTGAATCTCGCTCTTCAATTGTTTTGCCGCGTCTTCCCGCGCCGCCTGCTCGGCCGCCGACGCGAGAACGACGTTTTTTTCCTCCGTCGCCGCCAGGTACGCCTCCAGCCGGTAGTAATCCTTCTGCGAGATCGGCTCGAGCTTGTGGTCGTGACACCGCGCACAGCCGATCGACAGACCAAGAAAGACAGTGCCGATGATGTCGGTCCGCTCGGCCAATACGTCGTTGCGGCTGAGTGCGATCTCGGGATTCCCGGCGTTTCGGCGGACCGGGCCGAGCCGGTGGAAGATCGCTGCCGTCAGAGACTCGTGGTCGTGCGGGGCCATCTCGTCCCCGGCGATCTGTTCGATGAGAAAGCGGTCGAAGGGCTTGTCGCGGTTGAACGAGTCGATGACGTAATCGCGAAACCGCCACGCTTCGGGGAGATGCCGGTCGTACTCGAACCCTTCCGACTCGGCGAAGCGCGTCACGTCGAGCCAGTGCTGCGCCCAGCGTTCCCCGTAATGCGGGCTGTCGAGCAGCCGATCGACGACGCGCTCGAAGGCGTCGGGCGACCGGTCGGCTTCGAAGGCCGCGATTTCCTCCGGCGTCGGGGGCAGGCCGACGAGGTCGAACGACACGCGGCGGAGCCATTCCGCCCGGCTCGCTTCCGGCGCCGGCTCCCAGCCCCGCGCCTCGAGCTTCGCCAGCACAATCGCATCGAGCTCGTTTCGGATCCAGCGCGTTTCCTCGACGGCTGGCGGCGGAACTTTTTTGACCGGCTGAAAGGCCCAGTGCCGCCGCGCGGCCTCGGTCACGACGCCCGCAGGGTTCTTCCCCTCCGACAATCCCGGTGCACCCAGATCAACCCATTTGACGAAGTCGGCGATTGTCGCGTCGGAAAGTTTCGGCTTTTTCGGGGGCATCCTCAGATCCCCCTCGTGGCGGATGGCCTGGATCAGCAGGCTTTCGCCGCTCTTTTTCGGAACGACCCCCGGGCCGCTGTCGCCCCCTTTGAGCATCGCCTCCCGCGAATTGAGGCGCAGCCCCCCTCTGATCTTCTCGGCATCCTCCGAGTGGCAGCGGTAGCATTCCGCCTTGAGGACCGGCGCGATTTTTTCCTCGAACAGCCGCACGCCGTCGTCGGCGGCGGCGTCCTCTGCTCGGGCAGCAGGCCACGGCACGGCCTGACCGACGAGCGCCAGCATGAGGCAGCCGGCGAGGCGACCCATGCCAGCTCGATAGAACGTCAGCGTCGTCATCCTCGCGGATCCCTCATTTGGAACTTGCAACTATCACATGATTTTGACGATACACTGGCGCAAAGGGCCGGTCCAGTGGTCGCACATCCGATGCAATTTATCAGCGGCCGGCAGCGCCTCGACAAGGGGCTGCACCCGGTGCGAATCGAGTTCTTTGAGGCCACTGGAGGCGCCGATTTGCAGCTCGTTCTCGCGCGCGACGGCTCGCCCCCGATTCAGGAGCTGAAATACTTCTTCGACGGCGAGAGGTGACGACAGGTCGGTCGGCCTTTTCACGCTGCGTCGAACACCCGCAGGTGTGGCCCCACGCCGTGCGGATCCGCGTTACGCTGCGCGGCCATTCTCAACCGCCTTCGCGGCGCTGGCGCAGCACCGTACGGAGCGCTCGCGCCGCTTGTGTCGCCGTTTCACGAACCGACGTCATTGGCTCGTTCAAGGTGATCGTTTCGACAGGAGGGGCGAAGTCGCATTTGTCGTTGAGCGAAAAACCCAGCTCCCGCAGCAGCCGCCTGGCCTCGGCGGCCTTGTCGGGGTGTAT
>JBLMWR010001087.1:0-2560 GCA_050257335.1 Deltaproteobacteria bacterium
CTTTCCTCCGGCCGATCCGCCGTATTACCGCGTTCGCCATGAGGCTTCGACGAAGCCGGGCGAACTCGTCTTTTCGGCCAACTACACGATCTGGATTCCCAGGGACGTCAAGACGCTGCGCTGCGTGATCGTGCATCAGCACGGGTGTGGCGAGGGATCGTGCAAGTCGGGGCTGACGGGCGCTTATGACCTGCACTGGCAGGCCCTGGCAAAGAAGCACGACTGTGCCTTGCTGTCCCCGGCGTATGAGCAGCCGGAAAAAGCCGAATGTCAGATGTGGTGCGATCCGCGCAATGGTTCCGGCGCGGCGTTTCAAAAGTGCCTTGTCGATCTCGGCGCGCAATCCGGCCATCCGGAGCTGGCAGACGTACCATGGGCACTGTGGGGACACAGCGGCGGGGGTCATTGGGCGGGTGGAATGGTGCTGCTGCATCCGGAACGAGTCGCTGCCGCGTGGCTGCGCTCCGGCGTGCCGTTGCTGAAATCCGATCCGGAACATTCCCGGATCAAGGCCCACACCCTGCCCGATGCTGCGTTGAAGGTGCCGGTGATGTGCAATCCGGGAACGAAAGAAGGGGTCACGGTCAAAGATGGTCGCTTCGCGGGGGTATGGCCGGCGAATGAAGCGTTCTTCAATGCCGTGCGTTCCCGAGGCGGCCTCATCGGCGTGGCGGTCGATCCGCTCTCGAGCCACGAGTGCGGCAATCAGCGCTACTTTGCGATTCCCTGGCTCGATGCATGCCTGAACGCCCGCCTGCCGAAAGTCAACGGCCAGCCGCTGCGGGAGATGTCGACCGACGGTGTGTGGCTGGCCGAGCCAACCGGATTCGAAGCCATCCCGGCCGCGAAATTTGCCGGCGACCCGCTGAAGGCCGCGTGGCTGCCGAATGAGCCAATCGCGCGCGCCTGGATGGAGTACGTCAAAGACAACGCAGTGACCGACACGACGCCCCCTCCCGCGCCGACGAACCTGCGCGTGAACGGCAACGAATTGACCTGGGAAGCAGAAGCTGATCTTGAAAGCGGACTGGCCAGCTTCATCGTCGAGCGTGACGGCCAGTTCCTCGCGAACGTCCCTGAAAAGGGCAATAATCCGTTCGGTCGTCCTGTCTTTCAGAACCTGCAGTACAGCGACACCCCCACGCAACCGCTTGTCGCGCTGCGCTTCACCGACACGACCGCCAAGCCCGGCGACTTACATGCCTACCGCGTCATTGCCGTCAACACCGTGGGTTTGAAGTCGAAGCCCGGCGCGAACTCCACTGCGAAAGGGGCTCGCTGACGATTCACGTTTTCTGCATGACGACCGCCGTCCCCGAGCGACTGACCAAACCGCGAGATTTTTCGAGCTCCCGCGCCCGCCGCCCCGCAGGGAGAATTGCCGGCATGCGAATCGCCCGGCCGCTATTTGGCGTCACTTTCCCCGCCATCTGTCTCTGGCTCGGCGTGAGGATTTTCAATCGGCGAGAGCGGTGGGCGAAACGGACGCTTGTCGCAGCGGTCGGGCTCCCGCTTCTCTACGTCGCCAGCTTTGGTCCAGCCTGCTGGCGATGCCGGCAGTTGATGTGGCCTCAGAGGCTGGCATGGATTGTGTACCGGCCCTTGACCTGGATTTGTGTCCGCGGACCGTCGCCGATGAAGGAAGCTGTTCGCTCGTATGCGATGGCCTGCGGAGATGACCAGCATGTTTGGCGGGTCATGGCAGGTCCAAACCCGCGAAAGACTCCTCAGTCTGACTCGCCGTCTCCGATTGTTTATGAAATGGTCAGCGCAGAAGATTCGCGCTAAGTCAACAGGCCATTGGCGAATTCGGCCGCCCGCGCCAGATCCTGCTCACTGGGCCTGCCGCGATGCACCCCTCCGATGAGCCACAGCGGGCCGAATGTGTCAAACCCGGGGCACGAAAACTCTCCCATCACCTCGCTCCCCCGGCGGCGCAGGAGCCGCACCAGGCTCCCATGCCACCAGGTGGCAAGGGATGACGTCCCGGCCGTCGAAAAGACGAACGACCTGGCGGGCGCCTTCGGCCAGTTTGCCACCAGCCGCCGCAAATCGCGGTGATGCCGGTAGAAGTAGATTCCAGACCCCAGCCCCACGAGGTCGAACCGGCTCGCGTCAATTTCCGCGGCCTCTTCGACGGTGTACAGCTCTGCTCCCAGGGCGGCCGCCATCGCTTCCGCGACGCGGCGCGTATTCCCGTGATGAATCGACTTGTACACGACGGCCGTTCTCATCACAGCCCTCCGTGAATCAGGCGCGCGCCTTGCCGCCGTCGTCCACAAACCAGCGGATGGCATGCCGGGAGTCGCTTTTCGAGAACTGGAGCGTGTACGGGTTACACAACCAGCGGGCGACGAAGCCGTCCGTGCGGGCCATCACCCAGCCAAAATCCCACGCCCCGCTGCGATACACCAGAGGCATCGCCGGGCGCACCCGCACCAGCGGATGCGCGGCGCCGATCAGCAGCCCGGTCTGGGTGTAGTGGTAACACGGGCCGACATGGACAAAGACTTCGTGCGGCGGCCCTGTGCCCAGGTCGGCGCACAGGTCGCGAATGCCG
>JBLMWR010001088.1:0-3877 GCA_050257335.1 Deltaproteobacteria bacterium
CGTGATATTCACTCTCGGGAACCATTACCATAAGCAGGATCGTCCCGCTCCGCCCCGCAAAAACCCCCACGACCTGCCGGGTGGCAACGTTCCCGTTGGGGGAGGTTCCCTTGATGAACTCAAATGGAACCTTCTCGCCAGTGATCGTGAATTCCCGAGTTTCGCTGCTCTCCTCGTTCAAATCAGTGTTCAGATTTCCGGCGTTCTGCCCCTGCTGCTGGCGCATTTGGCGGAGCATCTCTTGACGCTGTTGTTTTATGCCGGCGGCACCCTGCCCCCCCTGCATGCGCTGATCCATTTCCATGATCATGACCATCGAGCCGCCCGACTCCTTACCGTAGAGAATCTGTTTCATCACGAAGAAATCGAATGCTCGGACGGGAGGAAATTCATCGGGGATGTCGATGTGCACAATGGCTGCTGTGCGATGCCGGATTTCATCCGGGTCTGTCGTCGTGAAATTCTGCGCGAAATTCTGGATTGCATCCTTCGTTTTCATATACAGGAAGATCCCGCCCCCGCAGCAGGCCAGCAGGCCGACTCCGGCGATCGATCCCAGAATCAGCAGGACCTTCGCGGTCGAGCTCATGCCCTGGCTGTGCGGTTGCACGTCCTGAAAGTCATCCGGCGTTGACATGGCTTGGCTTTCTCGAAAGGGGTGCCCGGGCTTGCCGAGGCATCTGGGATACCAGCAAGATACACCCTCGGACGTCGAAATGAAACGCAATCAGCGGCCGGCGGTCCGTTCGCGTTCGCGAAGCTCCTGCATCAGCCGCCGGCGCTGCTTCTTGCTCAGGCCGCGCAGATCGGGTTTCGACGGGACTTCGTCCGCTTCACCCGCGCTCGATTCGGCCTCGTCCCGCGCGCCGGAGGAGCGCTCCCGGGGATCGCTCGCAGCCGCGGGGACCGCCTGCGGAGCGGCTTCCCGCGGAGGCGGACTCCCGGATCCGCTGTTCGAGATCGTGGTTGATCCCCGGCCGGTGGGGCCTGCCGTCGTCACGCTGGAAGGCGACTCTTCGGGATTCGCCGGCACGGATTCCCGCCGGGTGTCGATTCGCAAATGCGGTTTGCCGGCCGTCTCGGTTCGTTTCGACGGCGGCGCATGGCGGCTGCCGCGTTCGAGGGCGGCGCCGCCTGACGGTGGGAGTTCGGCAACTCCGGCCGGACGTTTGCGCCGTGAGGGGGGCGAAGCGGCGGCTTCAGGTTCGGTCGGGCGACGTCGATTCCAGCCCAGGCGTGGCAACCGGAAATGCGGCCGCGGAATCCGCCAGCGCGATTTTGGTGGAGCCGCTGGATCCACCGTGCAGTACAAAACATGGCGGGCATGCAGCCACATGCTCAGGAAGACGGCCAAATGGCCGGCCAGAAGGGACGCCTGCAGCGACAAAAGGCGGGTGGCAGGGGCGATCAGGACGTCTAGCTCGAGGTGCAGGCCCGCGGCGGTCACGTACGCGACGGAGCCCAGCAGAATGAGCGTGCGACTCCACCGGCACCCGCGCATTTCCCGAGCCAGAGAAAGCAGAGTGGCGACGCCCGCGAGCGAGGCAGGTAGCAGCCAGCCCAGAGTCGCCGTTCTGCCCGAGATCTCCGGCAAGAAATACCGCAACGTCGTCCGAAGCGCCGCGTGCGCCCCGATGGCGACGCATCCGCCGAACAAGAGCAACGCCCACGCCACCCGGATCCAGAGCCAGTACCGGCCGTCGAAGTCTTTGTCGCTCTGCGACCGAGCCCACCAAATGAATAGCGCCGATTGGGCCGAAACCGAGAGCAGAAGGCTCGAGAACCACCTTGCCACTGGGGCGTCCGGGAACGCAAACAGCCGCTCGATTCCCGGCCCCAGAGTCGCGGATAAGTCCGACGCGCACGCTCCCGCCGTCACGAGCCCAGCGGCGATCGCCAGGCCTGTCAGCCCGCCGACCACGTACTTCCACCACTCCCGGGGGACAAGTCTGGCAACGGCGAGGTCAAACGAGTGGCCCGATTGGTCAGACAAGGCGACGGTGTGCGCGATTTCGCGCGACCTGGAGCTCCCCGTCGGTGCAGCAATCGGGTCTCGTTGCGCGGTGACACCGGAGAGGTCGTCCGATTCAACCGCCAGACGACGACGGCGGCGGTCTCCCAGCCGCTGCGATCCTGCGAAGCGCGCGCCCATCCGTGGCACTCACGATCAAATGCTTGTCGCCCCTTGATCCCAACTTCGGGCGATCATCCCCATACATCGGAAATCACACGGAGCGCCGTTGGGGGAACCGGCCGATTCTGCTGAACTTCGGCCGGGAACCCGCAACTCGAACGCAAAGTTTACGCCGCAGAAATAACCCGCAGTTTCAGATCTCTTCTGCCAGAATGGCGATTCCCTGACGGCTTCCCGGTTCTGCCGATTTGGCAATTCCCGGTGGGCGCAAATCCTTGGGCGTGGCGTCAAATTGGCAGAATGAGATCCAGCAGGTTTCCGCAGCCGTGGCGAGGCTTCGTCGTCGGGTATCCCGCGTCGAATTGAATTTGGACCAGGAAGTTATGGAATTTGACGCGTTCGTAAATTCCCCCGTCGTGAAACGTTACTACACCTTCCCATTGCGAAATCTAGGCGTCTGCGGGAAGGATTTCACGTCTGCCTCGAACCGGCCCCAGGGGTGCTCGGTCGAAATTGGGCACGCTCTTTGCTTTCTTTGGTTTTCGGATGTCGCTCGAATGGCGAGGGCGACGAAGAATCGAAGGTTGCCGGTTTTGAGGAGTCCGATCATGAATCTTTTGAGTCGATTTGGCGGGCGGATTTGGGATCCCTGGCGTGAAATCGGACAACTGCAGAACGAAATGAACCGGATGCTGGCAGGGGCTCGCGCGTACAGCGGCTACGGCCCGCGTGAGTTTCCACCGGTCAATCTGTATGTCAACGACCAGGATCTGCTTCTGACGCTCGAAATCGCCGGCATCGACCCCTCAAAAGTCGACGTGACGGTGACCGGCGACACGGTTGCGGTTCGGGGCGAACGCACTGCCGAGGCGGTCGGGCACGGTGAAAGTTTCCACCGCCGCGAACGACCCGTCGGAAAATTCTCACGGGAGGTGCAGCTTCCCTTCGAGGTCGATCCTTCGAAGACCGAGGCCTCGTATGAACGAGGCGTGCTGACGGTTCGCATGTCCCGCCCCGAATCTCTGAAACCCAGGAAGGTGACTGTCAAATCGGCGTGATCGCGTCATAGGCTTCTGAAACGATTTTGAATTCGACCGGCTGCAGGAGGATTTCTCATGAATCCCGAAGTGAAACACGAAGAGGCGCATCCGCACAAGCAGGAATCGACGACCCCGCAGGGGACCGAGCGCATCCAGGCGCGCAAGGTCTATGTTCCCCAGGTCGACATTCTCGAAACCGACCAGGCGCTGCTCCTGGTCTCCGATATGGCTGGCGTCGATGAAAAGGGGGTCGACATCACCGTCGAGAAGAATATCCTGACGATCAAAGGGACGGTCGTAAGCGACGTCCCCGCGGGATACAAACTGAGCTACGAGGAATACGGCGTCGGCGATTATGAACGCTCCTTTACATTGCCGAATGAAATCGACCGCGACGGCATTCAGGCGACGATCAAGGATGGTGTTCTGACTTTAACGCTTCCAAAGGCGAAACAGGCTCTTGCAAAAAAGGTGACCGTCGCGGCCGGTTAGGAAGGAGAGCCGTGGTAAAACTGCCGGAACTTTTACCAGCGCGCTGGGCGGTTGGTCGTAAAAGAATCGCAGTCAAGATCAGTGACTGACCGCTCGTGGCGGCTTCCGCAGCCCGGCTGGCGCCTGCCAGCCGGGCTGCTTTCGTTCTCTGCGACCGGAATCGCGGTCCCGCAGCTCCTGGCATCCGTAGAAACGCCGTCGACGAAACGCA